>CALCSP010000144.1 GCA_937893785.1 uncultured Verrucomicrobiales bacterium | reverse complement strand
TATCAACTCGCAGAATTGGAATTCTTCGGGAAAGAAGGTGGCAATCAGCTCGAAATCACGAATATCAGTTACGATGCCCTGAATGATGAGATCAGCCTCACCTGGCTCTCACGTGAGAATAAAACCTATTCACTCTTCTTCTCACAGGATCTGCTTAGTTTCGATGCCGATATCGATGACAGCATTCCTGCCGATGCCGGCGAAACCACAACCTTCACCTTCGAAAACCCGATCCCAGGTGGTCGAAAGATCTTCTTTAAGGTTTATGAAAATGAAGGCTAGGGCCGATTGCACCTAGGGTGCACAAGTGATAAAAAAAC
The DNA here is from genome assembly GCA_937893785.1 of uncultured Verrucomicrobiales bacterium. Lineage (GTDB taxonomy): Bacteria > Verrucomicrobiota > Verrucomicrobiia > Verrucomicrobiales > DEV007 > CACIUL01. Next base: position 4,105 of record CALCSP010000144.1, on the reverse strand, counting down.
ACTTTTAACCAACACACATAACACCGGGCAGTGTATCATGACACACTGCCCGGTTTTTCTTTATCTTCATTAAGAACACAGACAGCCATGACCTCTCATTATCTATGTAGCCTAATCCTCAGCATTGCATTGACTGTAGCATCCAGTATCTGTGCTAGTCAGACTGCTAAGGCCGCTCCGGCCAATATTATCTATATTCTACTTGATGATGCCGGTTACGGTGATCTCTCCTGCTATGGACAGAAGAAGTTCAAGACCCCAAACATTGACCTTCTTGCCACAGAGGGCATCAAATTTACCCAGCATTATTCTGGTTCCACCGTCTGCGCCCCCACGCGAAGCGTTCTGATGACGGGGCTGCATACCGGCCACACTGCCGTTAGAGGCAACAAGGAAATTAGGCCGATCGGACAACACCCCATCCCTGCGTCCACCTACACCATCGCTGAAGCACTAAAAGATTCAGGATACACCACGGGAGCATTCGGAAAATGGGGTTTAGGCAATCCAGGCTCAGAAGGAGCTCCCGAAAATCAGGGTTTTGATCGTTTCTTCGGATATAACTGCCAACGCAACGCACATACCTATTACCCTACCTGGCTTTTCGATAACGAGAAAAAAATCACTCTGGACGGCAAGACATACGCCCACGACCCAATCATGAAAGAGGCTTTAGAATTTATCCGTTCCAACGCCAAGAAGCCCTTCTTTTGTTTCATGCCGCTAACCATTCCTCACGCAGCCATGCATGTGCCTGAGGAATATGCCGCCCCATTCCGGAAAAAATTCCCCCAGTTTAAGGACAAGATAGGCAAATACGCCGGTCCCCCGGTCAAAAACCCCGCCGCAATGTTTGCTGGCATGATGACCAAGCTCGATGAGGGAGTCGGACAAATCCTAAGATTAGTCAAGGAACTCGGCATTGACGAGCAGACTATCATCATGCTCAGCTCTGACAATGGTCCTCACAAAGAAGGCGGGCACATGCCTGATTTCTTTGACTCCAACGGTCCCTTGAAAGGCTATAAAAGGGATCTGTATGAAGGAGGTATCCGCGTACCTCTCATCGCCCGATGGCCCGGCAAAATAAAGGCCGGATCAATGTCAGGGCATATCAGTGCCCACTGGGATATTTTCCCGACATTCTGTGAATTGGCAGAAAGAAAGGTTCCCGCAGGACTCGACGGAATTAGTTTCCTGCCCTCCCTGCTTGGCAGAGGATCCCAGAGGCAGCACAAGTATCTCTACTGGGAATTCCACGAGCGTAGCGGTGCCAGAGGCTTGCGTTTCGGACAATGGAAAGCCGTTCAGCAAAACCTCAAGAAAAAGGACAATCCCCCCATCGAGCTTTATAACCTTGATAAAGACCTTGGGGAAACCAATAACCTTGCCGCAAGCAACCCGGCCATTATCCAAAAAGTACGGGATTTCTTCAAGCAGGCACACAGCCCAAGCAACATCTGGAAAATGCGCTGGGAATAACCCTGAAGGTGCCCCTCTAGGCGCGCATCATTGCCGGATCTCGTGCACAAAAATAACAAAAACTGTCTCTACGAGAAAAATTTCTCGTAGAGATCCGATACCGGCGACAGTTAATGGTTTGGTCGGTCAATCTACATACCAACAATCCAACAGCGGGTAGCAGTTCCCGTTTTCTTAGAAGCGCACCGCAATGGAGGATTGCCCAGCAACATGAACAAGTGTTATATTTTCCTGAAAGAGGCAATATAGTCTCTAACAGCAGACCATGCTTTTCCGCAACGCACTCATTATCCTCTGCAGCCTGTCGACTGCCACCGCAAAAGTCAGCTTCAACAACGATATCCGTCCTTTACTTTCAAATACATGCCTGCGCTGCCACGGGCCTGACGAAAATGAAAGGAAAGCCAACCTTCGACTCGACACCCACGAAGGAGCAACGGCTGAACATGATAGCATTCGAGCAGTGGTCCCTGGTAACATCGAAGCCAGTGAACTTATTTACCGGATTACTACTGAAGATCCCGATGAACTCATGCCGCCGCCAAAAGCAGGTAAGCGCTTTACAGCTGAGCAAATTGCCCTCTTCAAGCAGTGGATCAAGGAAGGAGCAAATTATGAGAAACACTGGTCTTATGTAAAGCCTGCTCGCCCGGAAGTCCCGCAACTGGACACTAGCAGAATCCAAAGTGGCAATGCCATTGATTCTTTCCTCGAAATCAAGAGGCAGCAGAATGGACTTGATGTATCGCCTGAGGCAGATCGGCACACTCTCATTCGCAGGCTCTCACTCGACCTTACTGGGTTGCCGCCATCGATTGCAGAAGTTGACCAGTTCGTCGCCGATGACAGCCCCAAGGCCTATTCAGCACTCATCGACCGCATGCTGGCAAAACCCTCCTTCGGTGAGCACTGGGCGCGAATGTGGCTGGACTTGGCGCGCTACGCAGACTCATCGGGATATGCCGACGATCCGTCGCGTACTATCTGGGCATATCGTGACTACGTCATTCGCGCATTCAATGAAAATAAGCCCTTTGACCAGTTTACCATGGAACAGATTGCAGGTGACCTTATCGAGGAACCAACCACTGACCAGTTGGTGGCAACCGCTTTCCACCGAAATACTCAAACCAACAACGAGGGCGGCACAAACGACGAAGAATTCCGCAATGTTGCTGTTGTCGACCGCGTCAACACCACCATGGCAACCTGGATGGGTACCACGATGGCCTGTGCACAATGCCATACTCATAAGTATGACCCCATCACACACGAGGAATACTTCAAGATGTTTGCCATCCTCAACCAGACTCAAGATGCTGACCGTCGTGATGAAAGCCCCACCATTCCTGTCTTAAGCGAGGCACAGTTGCAAGAGCAAGAACAACTCAATGCCCGTATCAGGGAACTGGAAAAATCACTGATCGCACCAAGCCGCAAAAACATGGAGGCACTGGCAAAATGGGAAGCCGGGTTAACTGCCCGGGATCAACAATGGCAACAACTTGATGAGGTCTCTGTAAAAGCTACATCGGGTGCAACTTTCACGAGACTTGATGACGGATCCTATCTGGTAAGTGGCAAAGCCGCACCTACCGACACCTACACGATCCAAGGTATTGCGAGGCAAAAGGCAATCACAGCTGTTCGTATCGATGCCATGGAACACGAGACCCTCAGTCACTGGAAAGGGCCAGGAAGAAAAGGAAACTTTGTTCTCAATGAGATCGAATTGAGCAGTCATGCAAATGTGACATCCAAATCAGGACGTTTTGTCCGCATTGATCTGCCCGGAAAAGCTAAAATTATCAACATTGCCGAGGTTGAGGTATTCAGCGGTAATGAAAACGTGGCTCTCAAGGGTAAGGCAAGTCAGGATGGAACGTATGCTGCCGCCATTGCTGCAAGAGCCATCGATGGGAAAACCAATGGGGATTACAACGCCGGCAGCGTTGCTCATACAGCTGTTGGCAGAGATAATCCATTCTGGGAAGTCGATCTGGGAACCAAGCACGATATTACGCGAATCGTGATCTGGAACCGGACTGATGGATCAACACAAAACAGGCTCGATGGCTTTAAGCTCTCACTGCTCGATGAGAAACGGGGAACCGTCTGGACGCAAACCCACAAAAAAGCACCTCAGCGTGACAAAGAAATCTCCCTGAGTGGCAGCCAACAGGCAGTTTTCTCTTATGCCACATCCAGCTTTGACCAAGATAAATTTGGCGTTTCCCTGGCAATCGACGGTGATGCCGGTGGCCATTCCGGCTGGGCAGTTGCTCCCCAATTGGGAAAGAACCACCATGCCATATTTGAATTGGCCAGTCCCCTACCCGGCGGCAAACTGCAATTCACTCTAAAGCAAACCTATGGGGAGCATGCCATTGGTCGTTTCCGCATTTCCTTCAGTCATGCTACGACGCCCCACCGCGCACTCCCGCATTCACTCGCCGAAATTATTGCCATCCCGCATGCAAACCGCAGTGAGGATCAAACGGCTACCCTGCTCAATCACTTTGCCGAACTCAATCCCGAAACAGCCAAGACCAGTCAGGAACTGACCACAATCAGGAGGAAAATTGCGGCTATGAAGCCGGCAACCACGGTTCCTGTGATGCGT
>CALCSP010000143.1 GCA_937893785.1 uncultured Verrucomicrobiales bacterium | reverse complement strand
TCCCGGCGAACTCGGAAATAGCCGAAGCGACGCAGGGCTCCGACTGCTGGATAGCTGCGCTCAATGGTATTTCCATTTCCGGCTATACTCGCTTCAAGGGTGACCCATGTTTTGAGATCGGTGGAGGCCTCTACAGAGTAGGTTGCCGTGCTTTGTGCCGGGAAGCTGACGGTGAACTCATCGACTAATCCGTTCTCCAGCATTGTGATTGCTGTATTGAGCTCAAAGCGCGGAGCATCAGTGCCATCCACCGGTGAGGTTCCCAAACTTATTTCATCTCCATCTAACCAGCCATCTCCGTCGCTGTCCGGATTATCCGGGTCTGTGCCGGTATCCTGAGCGGAAACAAAGACCCCGGTGTTGGTCTCCACTTCGTTGAGTAAACCATCGCTATCCACGTCATTGCTTGGGGCTGGCTCAATATTGATCGTCTGTTCGGATAATCCCTGTGAGATACCGTCACCTGCCACCAGGCGCACAACATATGTTCCGGGGCGGTCAAAAGTGGCTCCAGTCTCCAGAGCAGAAGGATTACTGAAGGTGACATTACCCGGTCCGCTAACTTTTTCCCATTGCAGGGTGATGGGTGGCAATTGTGCAGACAACTGCATATCAAAGATGATATCACTGCTGGTTGAGGAGATCTGATGAATCTCCACTGCAATGACATTCACACCCGGCAAGGTGTTTATGTTGGACAGGTTGGTTTCGTAATACCTGTCCTCATTCGATCCGCTTACTGATCCTGAAGCACGAGTGTTAGCGCTGATGTTGCCACCGGGCATATTAGAGCGGTGGATTTCATTGCCATTCAAGTATACGACTGCGCCATCATCGCGACGCAGTTGCATTAACAGGGAAGTAAATGGGGCACCTTCACTCGCCACGAAGGAGCGTCGGAAGTAGGTGGTAATGTTTTTCGGATTGCCGCCGTCAGAGACCTCTGTCACGACATCACTCTCACCGTAACCCAGCGGGGCGAACCCGGATTTCCATCCTGAGTCATCGAAGTTTCTTCCTCGCCAGGATGTCGACAGCGCACCGTTGTCGTAATAGCGCCATGCTCCTCCCTGAGAGATAATGAGTCTCGTATCCTGTGCTTGTGCCTGCAATGGTAGCGATAGGTTCACAATACCATTTTCCGGTGGCTCAATGGCGACTGTCGGCGGGTTGATAAAGTCATTGTCCTCAATGCGAATCGTGTTGGCTGAGGGTGAGCCCGGTGAATACAGCAAGGAGGGAATAGTGCTCAGCGTTAAGGTTTCGGTAGGTTCTGTTAGCGAGTCATCAAATGCCCTGAGGGGAAGTTCCACTGAGGATTCACCCTCGGCAAAAATGACGCGATCTGGTAACTCCAGAAAATCCACGCCGGCTGTGGCGCTACCGATTAATGACAACCCGACTTCCAGTGGGTCAGAAGTATCACTGCGCGTGATGATGAAGCTGGCCGGTGTTTCGCCGGCTTCTGAGATCACGCTGCGCGAAGTGTTTATCGAGACGGTGACATCCGATGCTACGCTGACTTCAGCAAAAGCAGTTAGGCCATCAATTTGTGCCGTGGCTTTATAAAGTCCGGCGAGTGTTGCCGTGAAGTTTCCTTGTGCATCGATGATAGCTCCTTCTTCGACTGACCACTCCGGAGTGACTTGTGTGGCATTGCTTGCCAGCGAGAGCTCAAGATCAAAGCTCATGTCGGAGCTTTGCTGGTCCACCTGATGAACCTCGGCAGCCAAGATATTACTGCCTGCAACAAGCAGTGAGGGCTCAAAGGTAAAGATAAGGATCTCATCCTCTGCTGAACCGGAAACTTCATTGCGTGCCTCACTGTTACTGGAGACTGTTCCGCTGGTGATGTTTTCACGGGCAATTTCTGTTCCGTTCAGGTAGATAACAATCGCGTCATCGCGCACCACTCTGACCCGGCAACTATTGATGGCGTTCGGATCACTTACGCTAAAGGCATGACGGAAATAACTGGTAATATGCCGATCGTTGTCATCCCCGGCACTCAATGTTGTGGCTTCATCACCTTCGCCATAACCGAGCTGTCCTGTTCCGGAACTCCAACCGGTATCATCGAAGTCAGAGTTGCGCCACTGGGTGCCCTGGTTGCTTCCATCGTCAAGGTATCGCCAATTCGATCCAAATGGCACGACCGTTGAGCTTTGCCCGGTTTCCTGCCAAAGAAGGGGAGTGAGATTGATGGTCTCACCAGGGGAAAGGGTAGCCTTAAAGGGAGAGATAGTCAGTCTCGCCGGCTGAGTTGATTGACCATGCCCGAGGAAGTCGGCATTCCAGGCCACAGGGTTGGGAGAGATGGGGTTGGAAAACAAGGCAACCAAAGGGCCTTCTTCAGACTGAGCAAAGACTCGGTATGAACCTGCCGGCAGTCCTGCGAGTATATAGGTGCCGTCGGAGCCAGTCCATGTCTGGCGATTTCCAGTCCATACCCGTGCACCTGCAATCGGAATTCCGGCTTTTATGACCCGTCCCTGAATACGCCGGTTGGATGAGGGGTTGCCAACGGTGATCACGAGGGAGGATGTAGCCGATTTGCCTTTACGGTCCGAGCAGGTGACTCGCACCAGATATTGTCCGGATTGATTCCATGATTTTTTGGCATTCGGGCTATTGAGTCCCTCGCCGATAAAATCATCCCCCTCATCAAAATGCCATGAATAGGCAAGGACATCTCCGTCCGGGTCGCTTCCCTCTGCAGTGAAGGCAACTTCCGTGCCACGTGCCACGTTCAGGCTCGATGCATTTAAGGTGAGCTCTGGTGCTCTATTGGAGGAGTTTTTTGGGTAGGCAATTAACCTTGGCTGGATAAGAAAATCGGAGCTTGAGTTACCGTTATTGAGCCCATGGATGGCCAGTATGTTGGTTCCGGGCACGAGCTGGTCAATAGCGCGGGAGGCATCAAAATCTTCAAAGTCATCCGCATCGGAGTCCGAGTGTGACCTGGTCGCTCCTGAGTTCCACGATGGGCTCTCCGGGGCGTTAGCCGAGGCAATTCGAGTGCCGTTGATGTAGGCGATAAACCCATCGTCATAGCGCAGCTGTAGGGTGAGCCTGCGTAACTCGAGTTCATCGGCTGAGTCAATCTCGAAGGGAATGCGGATATAGGCACTGCTCTGCTCATCATACATCTGAGACTCGAGGTCAAGCCGTATGAAATTGTTGAATCCAGAGCTGCGCTCATAGCCTACTCCCAGACGCCCTTGAGTCCATGATGCATCATTATAGTTAGGTGTGGTCCACTGGGATAGTTCCGGTTTGGGGTCCAGTAGTCCCGGTGCGATTGCGCGGCATTGCGCATTGTCGCTGATCAATGTCACAGGTGGCACTTCATCAAAGTGGATGAATATATCGAGGTATTCATCAGGGGCTGAGCCGCCACGAGCAATCGGTGTAAGGTGAATGCCGCTCTCATAATCCGAGTAGGTGCGTCCGATGGCAAGCGGGGCATCCCATTTATCACTGTTATCCCGGCGTGACCTTGACCCACTATGGGGACCGTCATCCGAGTATGGTGTCATATCCAGTAGGGTACTGCGACCACCACCGCTTCCCGTCCAGTCAAACACAGCACCATTGAGCAAGTAATTCTGATTCGATCCACGGTTTGCCTCCGTCCATGCAGCTCGGTAACTCACCCAGTAGTGAGACCTGTTGCCCCCTGAAGGCAACCGGATGGCACGCAGTCCGGTTGCTTTCTCAAGGTCATTTTGGTAGAGGCGGTGCACACCGTTGTCAGAGGCATCGGTGACATTCAAAATGTCATTCCCCTCCAACCAGTCGAGCTGCCACTTTTCGTGGACGGTGAAATGCGGCAACGCGGGGTTATTGAAGTCACTGTTACTCTCATCGCTCATGATACTAAAGCGGTGGGCATACTCGATCTCGTTGAGTCCCTCATAGGTTGAGCTGCCGCGCGGGTTCAGTGACTTGGTGTAGTTGTAATAAGCATGTACGAGGCCCAGGTTGTGGCCAAACTCGTGACCGGCTGTTCTCAGATTGGTCGATATAAGATGACTGCGGCGCCCGCCGACCTGTGCAACACCGGCATAGGATCCAAAACCGCTTCGTGAAACGACTGTGTAGAAGTCGTAGTTGTCATAGTCCCAGTCCTCTCCCTGTGTTTCCCCAAGAGTGCGGGCTAGCGCGCGGGCGTCGTTGAGCATCTGGCTCCAACCGGCCTGACGATAATAGTCATAGGTGTTTTCCAGACGGATCACGTCGGTAATTGTGGTTTTCCAGATCGACTTTCCATAGGAGCTGATCTTTAAAAACTCCTCAACGTCATCCTGACGACTGCGGGCTTGCTCAAAGGAAAGATCAACTCTTTCCGGATCGTCATCACTGAACTGGACACGCAAGTAGAGGAGGTCTTTGGATCCCTCTGTCCAGTTATTCTTCAGCACTGGTAGGTTTTCATTATCACCAGGACTTGCTTCACCAATTTCGCCGCCGCTCATCAGTTCCATATAGGTCTTTCCCGGAGAGGGACCAATGACAAGCTCCTCAGCGATCAGGGATTCGCTCAGTTTATCAATGAGTGCTCGCTCTTTGAATGGATGAATTTTCCCAAGTATTTCCGCATAGATTATTCCCTCTTCCTGAAGCCCTCGGTCGTTCTGTTCTGCCATTCCCAGTAGGCGAACTGGGGAGGGGGCAATGGCAGCGACACCTTCTGATTGGATGCCGTGAATTGAAATACGGTCTTTACATGGAACCCGAAGGCGCCTTCCGAAGGTGAATGCTTCAAGCTGTCTGCCATCGTCAAGAGTAATCCGCCGTGTCATCTTACTTCCGCCCACGCCAAGTGAACAGGCAATCTCAACTTCATAGTTTGCTCCCGTAGAGAGCGGTTGTTCAATTAGCTTGAGTAATGCATCCGGCAACCGTGAGCGCTCTTCATAGGTCAGTGCCTCACGAAGTGCCCGTTCCGGATTGCTACGTATTAAGCCGGCCATCCATTGCCTTCTTCCCTGAAGGTGTTGCATGCCTTCCTTGATTTGCTCCTTTTGCTCGGAAGGTTTTTTGCCTTCAAGAGATGTGAGCCATTCTTTGAAGTTTTGCGGATCAAAGGACGGTTCTGAGATAGTGGCAGCATTGCTGATTTCACTATTTGCCGAGCGTTTTTCAACTACTCGGAGAACCTGATTTTTTTGGGGAGCCAGCAGGCTGACTACCACGCAAATAACAAGTATGACTGATGACAGGATCAGCGGTCGCATAAGGGGATTTGGGGGTTGGGGGTTGATTCCAATCTAACCTTGAGCGGGCAGAGGGCAAGTCGATCATTGGAAAGAAAAAACCCCAATATCAAGGCTGTTGGAGTGTGAATTGCCGTGCCACATGGATCCTTTTACAGTAAGGATAAAGGTCGCCTTGCTGATGATGGGTTGCGCCGGGACTTCAGAGAGGATATTTTTTGAGTTCAATTAATATTATGGATTTGTCTTTCCCGGATTTTCCGCCCACTGGTCCATGGCAGGCATACCTTTGGTATATCGTTTTTTTGCCTTTTTTTTTCAGGTTACTGCTTGTCACCAGACCGCTTTATCTGGTGGTTAAGTTAATGGCACCTCACGGCGGTTGGGCCATCAGGCAGATTAGAGATTTGCCTATTAAGGGAGTTCCGCTCTTGATTACCAATGAGGTAATTTCCTTTATCTTACCACCGTTATTGGCATTTACCGTGCGCCTTGTGGTTGACCCCTTTGGCTGGCAGCACTGGTCCGAGGTCAATCCTCTTGGGTTGCTTCTACTCTTTGTTGCCTTTGTTGCCTGGATTTGCCTTGACTTGAAGCGGGTCTTGAGAGCCCGCAGGATCCTTCAGGGATTCCTTGACCGTGATATCGAAAAGTTGCGCAAGCATGCGGGGCTGGCGCTTGGCATACGGAGTTGGCTGAAGCGGTTCGGGAAGGATGAGGGGGATGAACAGTCACTGGCTGGTGCTGCACTGAAAGGGGCGGGACTTGGGCGTCTTTTCAAGAGACCGATTCTAGGTGCTCTGGTTGGATTGGGAGTCAAGGCTGCTAGACAGGGGGCTGCCGCTTTGATTGACCGGGTAGACAAGGTGATCGTAGAACGCTTCGAGCAGGCAGTATCCGAATACAACCAGACCCTGCGGGTGATCCTGTTGCGTGACATCTGCATGTCTGCCAGTCCCTTGCTTGTCTTGATCTTGCTGCCCAAGGTTACGGGTTGATACGAGCTGCCTCGTCTTGCTCCTGCTTGCTTTTAAGTTACGGCAAAGAGTCATTAGAGTTTGTAGTATAAAAGAATTTCAGATTTTCTGTTCATATCGCGTAATTTCGTTCGTCAATTGCACCTGAAAAACCATGAAAAACAACGGTATTTTACTTCTGCCAAGCCTTGTGTCCGCTTTCCTTATTGGATTTTATTCCCCTGCTAATTCTGCCGAAGATGCCAGTTTTATTGCCGTGGTTAAGACCCAGAGTTTTGCTCAGTTCAACGCCATTTTACCCATGCTCGATGAGGAAGAGGATGATGATGACCGTAAGCCCATTGCCTTTGAAATTTTTGTTCAGGGTACTTCAACCGGTGCCATTAACTCCGGATCGTTTAGCGGACCGGGATCCGTGGCTTCAGGAAGCCTAGAGCAGGATGGGCAGCGCTGGTTCTTCGATGAGTTTTTCGATAAGAAGCCACAACTGGATAACGCTTTTCCAGGTAGCGGTGATTACGTTGTTAATCTGGAAGGAGAAAATGATGGAAGCCAGTCAGTTACACTCAACTTTTCAGCAGAGAACTATCCAAATGTTCCCTTTATCACTAATTTCGAAACCCTTCAGTCACTGAATGCCTCAACAGCGGTTATCGTGGAATGGGATCCCTTCGAGGGAGGTACGGCAGATGACCATATCAGCTTTTATATCAATCAGGAGAATTCTTCTGATGGTGGCACGGTTTATGAAGCGCCCAATCCCGGTGAACCGGGCGCCTTGAATGGGACCTCCACTTCCCTGACCCTGCCTCCGGGTACGCTTGACCCAGATAGTGATTACACCGTTCAAATTGGCTTCTACCGAATTGGAACCGCGGACACGAGTTATGTCAATTCAGTTACTGCGTTTGGAAAAAGGACGCGCTTTCCCATGCAAACAATTGCGGTGACTGACACTCAGCAACCTTCTCTGCGTGAATCCAGTCCTTCGAATGAGGATGGTGGCATCACGGATAATTCGGTAATCATGTTCCGCTTTGACGAGCCGATGAACCAAAATGTGGACTTCAGTCAGGCCATAAACTGGACGGGTGTTGATCCATCCAAGTTCAGTTATTCCTGGAGTTCCAATGGTAAGAGGCTTTTTTGCAACTATGCCGATCCGCTACCACTTGCCACGGCGATTGGTTGGACGTTAAGTCCTGTGGAAGGAAGCAGTGGTCCCCCGGCCACCAGATTTGAGGACCTAGCGGGTAATTCCTTGCGCCATGCGCCGCGCAGCGGCATGTTTACTACAGCTGCGGTCAGCACTGCCGGTCAACCGGATGTCGACTGGTTTTATCTGATCAAGGCAAGGTATTTTAACCAGAGCTCCAGCTCCACGACTTCAAGTGAGGATTACAATGTCAATGTGGGTTTTGGTTTAAATGGCCTTAATACCGTATTTCCTGTTGAGTTGACATTTCCCGGCGGAAGTTCTGTTGAGATGGACGGGCGTGGTGGCGGCAGTGGACAGGATGAAAATGCTTCGTATACGGACAAGGGTGACCTTGATCGTTTTGTGCCGAACGGAAGCTATGAATTTTCATTTGAGTCCTTCAATGACACACCGAGAAGTGTAAGCCTTGATTTGACTCCTGAGTCCTACCCTGACCCACCATTTATTCAAAATGATGCGGCGTTACAGGCGATTGATTCTGCCAGTGAGCTCACCGTCAACTGGGATGCAATGCCAGATCCGGGTAGTGATGACTACATCGTTGTCTTTATTACCAATTCGGAGGACAGAAGCTTGTTTTTCACCCCTCTGATGGGCCAGAGTGGTGACGTGATTACTTCAGCCATTCCGGCAACTTCCACCTCCGTAATCATCCCTGCCGATACCTTGCCGCCTGGACGCAATTTGACATTGAATGTGGCTTTTATCTCAGTCAGTGACAAGGATACTTTGAGCTATCCGGGAGCTACCGGTTCGGCTGGATTTGCCACGGTTACTTCAATGGGAATTACGACCGGCGGTGATGCCATTTCCCCGGAAATGGATATGCTGATGATGGCAAGTTCTCAACAAATGCAGTTCATGGTTAATGGTGAAGCCGGTATGACCTATACGGTCGAGTCCAGTAATGACTTGGTGAACTGGATCACCGAGTCATCGCAAAGTATCGATATGGAAAACGGGACCGGATTGACAGGATCTTTTTTCTACACTGCGCAAGGTAATAGCGCGACACGTTCGAAGTTTTATCGCGTAAGGGAAGGTTCCGGTGCGCCCTCGGGCAGTGATTAAGAGGAGCCGAGTCCACGGTGCTAATATCCAGATCGATGAGTGCGCTTTCGGCTTTTCCTGTCATCAGCTAAGGCTTGAGAAGACAGGGTTTTAATCATATCCTGATTTCTGATGAGTTCGCATCAAGAATCCGATGTTCGCAAGATATCATCCTCCGCTATGGATGACTGGGAGGATGACCTTTTACGACGTTATCCTGAAGGAGAAAACTTGGGACAAGCAGAGGATTTTCGTGATTATGAGGCCGAGACTCGTCCATGTGTCAGGGAGTTTTACAGGCTGAACCATCACAAGCAAACCCTGCAGTTTGCCAGAGAGAAAAAAGCGGACTACCTGAAATTTAACAGGCGGAGCATGTCGGTCTGGCAAGCCCTGGAGTTTCTCAATGAACTCGTTGACGACAGTGATCCCGATATCGACCTGCCGCAGATTGAGCACTTGCTGCAGACCGCTGAGGCTATTCGTGCCGATGGCCATCCTCGCTGGTTTATCTTGGTTGGTTTGATCCATGATTTGGGCAAAATTCTGTGCCTTTTCGGAGAGGAACAGTGGGCCGTGGTTGGTGATACCTTTCCTCTGGGTTGCGCATTTTCAGAGAAGATTGTCTTTCATGAGTTCTTTTCCGGAAACCCGGATCGAGATGTGCCGGAGTATTCAACGCGTAATGGTATTTACGCGGAGGGATGCGGCCTTGACCACGTCACGATGTCGTGGGGGCATGATGAATATCTTTATCAGGTGGTCAGGGGGCGGCTTCCCGATCCTGCACTCTACATGATTCGCTATCACTCTTTTTATGCAGCTCACCGAGAGAGAGAATACCAACATCTGATGAATGATCATGACCGAGAGATGTTTGCTTGGGTGCGTGCCTTTAACCCTTATGATCTCTATACCAAGAGTTCTCAACGCATGGATGTAGAAGCACTCCAACCTTTCTATGAGGAACTAATCAACGAGTATCTCCCCGGAAAAATGGCATGGTGATAAGGCTAGGAGTTCTCTGTTTCTGTTGGTTTGGGATATTGTGTCAGGCAGAGGATGATCCTGTACCTCTTGTCCGGGCTCACGCGCACAATGATTACTATCACTCTCGCCCGCTTTTGGATGCCCTTGAACAGGGTTTTTGCAGTGTTGAGGCGGATATTTTCCTGATCGGTGATAGCTTGTTAGTTGGACATGAGCGCCGGGAACTAAAGCCGGAGCGAACCCTGCAGGTGCTCTACCTTGACCCTTTGCGTAAACGAGCACAGGCCAATAACGGGCGTATTCATCCAAATGGGCCGGTGTTTACTTTACTGATTGATATTAAGACGGCGGGGGAGGCCACTTATCGCGCTCTTTCCAAAGTGCTTGCCGGGTATCCGGAACTGCTGTGCGCTACTATTGATGGTAAGTTTACTCAGCGCGCAGTGTCCGTAATTATTAGCGGTAACCGTGCCACAGATATCATCGCTGCTGAAAACCCCAGATTTGCCGGTATTGATGGGCGTTTGAGTGACCTTAAATCCAATATGCCGCCACACTTACTGCCACTTATCAGTGATCGATGGGGTAGTCATTTTAAGTGGCGTGGAGAAGGGGATTTCCCTGAAATTCAGAGAGCTAAGTTAAAGCGTATTGTTAAGCAGGCTCATGCTCAGGGGCGGCGTGTTCGTTTCTGGGCAACGCCTGAAAAGGTGGCATGCTGGCGAGAACTTCGTGAGGCAAAAGTGGATCTAATCAATACCGATGACCTTGCGGGACTGAGGAAATTCCTAAGCCGGTAATTAAGAAGGGGTTTTCTATGAAAGTCCGTAGTGCCACATTCGCACCAGGAAGTTATTTACTGCTCCAATTGTTATAGATTTCCTCAACTTTTGAGTTCTGCTTGTCGCCTCCGAGAAAAACAAAGGCATAGCGGAAGCTGATCTCCTCACCATTTTTCAGGATCAGGTCTCCGGTGCCCCTTTTCTTGCCGAGGAAATAGGAGTAACCAAAAGGGTTTGCCGCTATTAGTCCATAGTCTCTGGCATGCCAAGTGGTTGGGTGCCGTGGATTGGTTGGGTGGTCAAAGATGCCCACGCCTACTGTTGCGCCATCAACCTTGCCCCAGTAGTAAAGCCACTTTGCAGGCTTGCCC
>CALCSP010000142.1 GCA_937893785.1 uncultured Verrucomicrobiales bacterium | reverse complement strand
TTTGCATTATTTTTGCGTTCTAAACCGACTTCGCAGCATCAACAAGAGGTTTTACGAATTCATAAACTCTTCCACAGAGATCTTTGGTATCAGCATGCTGTGCAATTCTCTTTACGATGGCGCTACCCACCACAACTCCATCTGCGACTTTAGCAACCTCGGCTGAGTGTTCAGGTGTTGAAATGCCGAAGCCAACAACCACAGGAAGGTTTGTGTGCTCTTTAATGAGATTGACTTGTTCACCGATTCCTTCTGCTAATTCAGTGCGTGCACCTGTTACTCCTTCTCTTGATATATAGTAAATAAACCCCCTTCCGGTTCCGGTAATCTTTGAGATTCGTTCTGGAGGGGTTGTTGGTGCAATGATCCTGATATTTAGTAATTTGTTTGTCTCTGAAAGTTCATTGTTGATGGACTCCTCATCGGGGGGCAGGTCAAGATTGAGGATGCCATCTGCTCCTGCGCTAAGGGCGTCTTCATGAAACTTTTTAAATCCGTAAGCATAGATAGGATTCAAGTAGGTGAAGAGCACGATGGGGGTCTCAGATTTTTTGCGGAATTCCCTTATTATATCCAGAGTTTGTTCGACGCTTGCGCCACCTTCCAACGCTCGTCCTGCAGCCATTTGGTTTACGATTCCGTCTGCGAGCGGATCGGAGAAGGGGACACCTATCTCGATGAGGTCAACTCCGGCCTTGTCAAGTGCGTGGAGAATTTCAACGCAGGTATGCGAATCTGGGTCGCCTGCGCATACATATGCAACAAAAGCTGCTTTTTCCTCCTCGGCTAGTGTTTTGAAGAGATCGTCTATACGGTTATTCATTATGAAGTATGGCGGGACTCGAATCTATATCGTCATCCTTTGCTTGCAAGGTGATGCGTGTGGATAAATTTGTCGTCTAATGAGGAGCCAACCGGCAAGATAACCCAATGCACCACCTGTCACATTGGCAAAAATGTCCCCGAGGCTGTTGCCGTCTCTGTTAGGGGTAAAAGTCTGGTGCCATTCATCGTATATTCCTACCGCAGAAGTCATCAAAATACAGGAGATAAAAAGATGCAATTGAGATCGGGGGGGCAAGCTTGATTGAGAGAGTGTAAGCATGAAGAAGGTTGACCCAAGGCTGAAATAAACGACATGAGCGATCTTGTCGGCAAAAATAACGTTTCTTTGTGGGTCTTGGTGCCCAGGAATTGAGCTCAGGATGAAAAGCATGACGAACCATGCAAAAAATAAAACCCGACAATTTCTTCTGTTCGTTAGATGGTGCAGGGCTAAGATTTGAATTCGAGGCATTGGGGACTTAATGGCTTTACTTGTTTAGATGGAAGATTAACAGGGCTTCCTCTAGCTGGTCATTGCATTATTTGCTGACTTAACTTTAGTAGGCCTTAACCTCATTTCAGGTATTTTGATTCACCCTTTTTTCCTGTCTGATATTATTTGTGACTGAGTCAATTAAGGGTAAAATTATATTGTCTTATCAAAAAACCCTTTTCCCCCAAAAGCAAAATGAAGAGCTCCCGCAAACGGCCGCTTTTAGTATTTTTTTTATATTTACTTTGTTGTCTCAGTTTTCTTTCTAAAGAGGCAAGATGTGACCTTGTTATATCGGAAATAATGTATAACCCAGGCGGGTTACCTGAAGAGACAGGATCTGAATATATTGAGATTTACAATGGCTCTGACGTGGCGTTTGACTTACAGGGCTACCGTCTTGACAAAGGTGTGGATTTTCTTTTCCAGGGTGGTGTGATTGAGTCAAATTCATACATTGTAGTTGCAGCAAACCTATCCATTTTTGAGCAAAGGTATCCCGGCGTTGAAAATGTAGTTGGACCTTGGGAAGGGAAGCTGAAAAACTCTGGCGAGCGGATTGTTTTGCGTGATGGGCAAGGTGAAAAAGTCGATGAAGTGAATTATGCTGATGAGGGAGACTGGGCTATAAGGGCACGGGGTCCTGATGATAGGGGATACAGGGGATGGGTATGGTCAGCAGAACACGACGGGCAGGGTAAATCGCTTGAGTTAATCAATCCGTTGTTAAGCAACAATAATGGACAGAACTGGGGGAGCTCCCTTGAGGTTGGTGGGACTCCTGGCCAGCTAAACTCAATAGCTGCTAATAACATTGCCCCAATTATACGCAATGTGAAGCATAGGCCTCAAATCCCACAGTCAAATGATGAGGTTACAGTTAGTTGTGAGTTGCGTGATGAAGGTGAACTTTCTGGTTTAAGTGTGCGTCTTTTCTGGAGAGAGGATGGCGATACTGATTTCCAGTCAGTGCTAATGAATTTTGACGGCGATGACAATTTCTCCGGCATCATCCCTCCGCAGAGTGATGGTGCGATTATTGAGTTTTTTGTTAGAGCTGGTGATGGACTGGATTCAAGGAGTTGGCCGGCTGAGGTCGAAGGAGGAGGCAATCGTTGCAATGCGTTATATCAGGTAAATGATGCTTTTGATAGCCTCTCGTCAAATGAGCCTGGCGCTCAGCCGGTCTATTACTTGATTATGACCGATGAGGAAAAGGAAGAAATTGAGGATATTGGTACCAGTTCAAGCCGTTCAGAAAGCAACGCGAAGATGAACGTTACCTTTGTTAGTGCAGAGAGCACCAGCATTAAAAGCATATATGGTGCAAGCGTGAGGAATAGAGGGGCAGGATCCAGAGATGGTCCACCAAACAATTACTTAGTAATTTTTCCATCGGACCAAAAATGGAAGGGAGCCAGTGCGATGAAGTTTAATTGTCGCTATGTGCATTCACAAACATCAGGTGCTTGGTTGTTTCAGTTAATGGGCGTTGAGGTTCCCGACACGATTGCTGTTCAATTAAGGATTAACGGAGAGGATCTCGCGCAACCAGGCGGTCCCCTCATGTATGGTTCTTATGCAATGGTTGAGACGCTGGACAGCGATTTTACAGCGGCACATTGGCCGGAGGACCCAAACGGTAATTTATACCAGGTTCGTGATGACGAGGATACAGGTGATGAAGGTGATCTTCGTTACGAAGGTGAGGATGCTGATGCCTATCGCAATACATATTTCAAGCAAACGAATTCATCGGAAGATGACTGGAATGATATCATTGCTTTGACTGACGCTTTGAATAACCTGCCCAACGAGGGTTACCTCGAGAACATCTCTAAACATGTTAATGTTGATCAATGGTTAACCCATCTAGCAGTTGATTCACTTCTAGGCAATCGCGAGGGAGGCTTAAACGACGGGAAGGGTGACGATTATGTGCTTTACCGTGGCATTAAGGATCAACGGTTCAGATTTGTTCCTCATGACCTCGACACTCTGCTTCGGGGTAATCCTACTAAGGATATCTGGGGGTACACTGACCTTGATGGGTTGGAAAAGTTTCTAAACCATCCGGACATCATTCCCTTGTACTACGCAAAATTTCTCGATCTTATCGACCGCGTATATCGCCCTGAAATCATTCAACCGGTCATTGCGCGCGCGGTTGGTGGATTTGTGTCTGACAATGCGCTTGAAGGTTTACAGGAATTTGTTCCAGAGCGAATTGCCAATGTCTTATCGCAGATACCGCGGAGCTATTCCGCCACATCAAACCTGTCTGCCACTCAGGAAGGTTATCTGCGTACCAGTTCTGGTTCAGTCAATTTCTCAGGTAATTTTCATGCTGCGGAAGTCCGAGCCGTTTTGGTTAACGGTGTTCTTGCGGTGATGAACGCAAAGGATGGGGTTTGGTCTTTGAGTGTACCAGAAGGGGGCGGTGAGGTGCTTAACCCAGGGCTAAACCGGGTCGTAATTGAATTTTACTCGGGAAAATTCGGGTCTGGTTTGCTCAAACATATCGAACATCTAGACGTTTGGTATGACACTGGATCTGTGACTGAGGTTTCTGGCACATTGTCAGGTGGAGTTGCGCAGGGCTCTCTCAATATGATGGTTCGTGACAGTTATAAACCGGGTGTTCCAATGCTGGTTAAGCTTGATTTCCGAAGAGCCGATGGTTCTTATGCAACCGACGTATGGGATGCGACAGCCATATTGAATGCGGAAACGCCCGGAGTATCCATTACTCCTAATAAGATTGATATCCGCAATGGTGTGGGAAGTGCTTTAGTTACTGTTGGGGGAGGACCCGGGGGGGAACCGACGACTCTTCTGCCTCTTGGAGCTACATGGAAATACCTTGATAATGGTTCTGATCAGGGAACTGCATGGAGATTGCCTGAGTTTGATGACTCGCAATGGGAATCTGGTCCGGCTGAATTAGGGTATGGTGATGATGATGAGGCGACCGAAGTCAGCTATGGTGATTCAAGGAATAACAAGCATGCGACTACATACTTCCGTACGGTTTTTGATGTTCAGGATTCATCTCAGGTTACCGGCCTAGAGTTACGCCTTCTTTATGATGACGGTGCCATTGTTTATCTAAATGGTGTCGAATTATATAAGACTTCGAACATGGTTTCGAATATGGCATACGACGAGTATACCGTTGACGGAGATGATACCCCTGACGAAGACGAAATCTTTCGTATTACTGATTTGCCTAGCAGTTTATTGATAGATGGCAGCAATACACTTGCTGTAGAAATTAAACAAGGCGACGACAGCAGCTCGGATATCAGCTTTAATCTAGCAGTAATTGGCCAAACAGCGGGTAGTGGCGAGGATCCTGGTGATTTTATTATGAGCGCTAGTTCAAATGGCCAGAAAGTGACTAAGTCGGTCAAGAGCCTTGCGGGTGAGGAGGTGCGTGAAATTTCAGGTGCTCTTACAGGAATCTCCACTTCATGGAGCGGTGTTCTAAGGCTCACTGGAGACGTAACCATACCTAAAGGTCATATACTTACCGTTCAGCCTGGAACCATTGTAATGATGGATGGTACAGTGGAGCCTGGAAGTTCTTCCGGAACGGATTTGATTATTGAGGGATCAATTGAATCCAAGGGCACAAACGATCAGCCGGTAACCTTTACGTCGAGTCAGCCTGATGCTCTTTGGGGACAACTGCTTTTTGACCAAAGTGAAGGTGGTAATTTTACATTCACTAATATTCACCTTGCAGGACATTCTCCAGCTGGCGGACATACTGACCATGGCCGAGTACTGCGATTATTAGGCTCTTCCATTGTCTTCACTGATTGTAACATTACAGATAATCGGGGTAAAATCGGAGAAACCGAGGCAGAAGGTGGCACGGATTCAGACATTGTGTTACGGCGTTGCCACTTGGCACGTTCTGTCATGGGATTGGAAACTTTTGATACTGGGGTTCTCGTTGAGGACACTCACATTACGGACATGCTCGGCATATACCGTGAGGACGGTGTAACTGATGACAACGATGCCATTTACCTACATGGTGCAGGCGATGGTCAGGAAATCACCCTGCGCAATGTGGTCATTGCTTTTATGGATGATGATGGAATTGATACACTTGATGCTGATGTCAATGTATTCAATGTGATCAGTCGAAACTGTGCCGACAAGGGGGCGAGTATTTTTAGTGAGGATGTTTCCATAACAGGTGGCCTTTTTGTAAATAACGATATTGGGATTTCGGCTAAAGATGACGCACGGGTGACGCTTGACTTTGTCACAGTGGCCGGAAATCAATCGATTGGAATCCAAGCTGAAAATAAAGACGGTAATGACGCACCAAGCTTATACGCGATAACAAACTCGATAATTTGGGGTAGCAATGATTCGGTAAGGACTGATTTCGACGAAAATGATATTACAATTAATTACGCGATTGTTGGTGAAGACTGGCAAGGAGAAGGTATTATATCCGCTGATCCTCTTTTTGTGGGATCCGGCTCAGGTAACTTTAAGCTAAGTGAATCATCTCCAGCTATAGGTGTGGGAGTCCCTGATCAAGGCAATCCCGATTTGGGTTTCTACCCTTACACCCCTACGGAAGGAGCAGAAG
>CALCSP010000141.1 GCA_937893785.1 uncultured Verrucomicrobiales bacterium | reverse complement strand
GCGGCAACCATACCAAACAGTCCCCCAAATACATAAAGTGTGAGTCGAAAACTTCCCCAGATGCTCTCCAGCATGTTACCCAAAAACATCGTGAATAAAAAGGCGAAAAGCATGACGATGAAACTCGAAAGGGTGGGCGGCACGAATATAAAGCTCACTAGTCTCCAAACCTCTCCACTAAGGATCTTCTTACCATCAAGCATCAATACCTCGACCAATGGGGGCCATGGTGATGCACCGGCATTCACTTCAGCATTTGAAGGCATCTGAATCATGCCCAGTACAAACACCAGAAGCTGCATCACCATAATGAATCGCACGATCCCGGGAATTGCGATCCATCCTATTTTACTCTCCAGTCGGTCAAGCAGGCTCATTGTTCTTATGTAAACATAATCTTACCGGGATAAGGCGCTCTCGCAAGGAGTCGCTTGATGTGAACCCTGCATTGACTTTCAGGCCGCATTACCTAACCCTAACAGTAACGTGCCAGACAAGAGTCTCCAGCAATCACCGCTCCACGAAGAGCATCTACGCCTTGGCGGGCGGCTAGTGAATTTCGCCGGCTGGCAAATGCCCGTACAATACAGTGGCATTCTCGATGAACACCGGGCTGTACGAAATGATTGCGGAATTTTTGACATCTCCCATATGGGGCAAGTCATCATACAGGGGAATAAAGCAGCCAGCTGGCTCAACACCATGCTCACTGGAAATATCCATGCCATGGAGGAGTCAACAGCCCTCTACACTTTGATGCTCAATGAGAATGGCGGTATAATTGACGACCTAATTGCCTATAGGACAGGAGCAGATGCATTCCTTCTTGTTATTAATGCCTCAATGGCTGAAGAGGTTTTTGCTTGGCTCAAACTTCATCTCGATAACGGAATCATCCTTGAAAACCACAGCGCGGAATTTGCCGCCATTGCCGTACAGGGTCCAAAGGCAGGCGAGTTAGCTATTGAAATGCTGGCAGGCTCCGGGTGCCAGATGCCGGCACGCAACACCCTAGCCCATTTCCAAGGGGAAAACGGTACTACTTATCTGTGCGGCACCGGCTACACCGGTGAACCGGGCTTTGAGTTGCTCTGTCCGGTGAAAGATATCACACAATGGTTTAACAGTGCACTTCGGGCAGGGGCCATACCTTGTGGGCTTGGTGCCCGCGATTCCCTTCGCCTAGAAATGGGCTTTCCTCTCAACGGATCAGACCTCTCTCCCGAACGCACCCCGCTCGCCGCAGGTCTCGGTTTTTTTGTCGACCTCGATAAAGGAAGCTTTATAGGCAGAAAGGCTCTTGTTCAGGAAAAAGAACAGGGAATTAGAGAAAAATTAACCGCTATCGAAATGTGCGTAAAGGGCCCACCACCACGGCCGGGATATGCTATTAGGGCAAGAGATAAAGTGGTCGGGCAGTTCTGCAGTGCGGGCCTCTCCCCAAGCCTAAGCAAGGGCATTGGGCTAGCTTATTTGCCTGAGGAGCTCTCAAGGATTGACACTTCGCTTGAAATTGATATCAGAGGAAAGGGATTTCCTGCAAGGGTAGTAAAAAAACCCTTTTATCGAACCCCATGAACATTTTCTCCACAAAAACATGAATGTCCCGGAACACCTGAAATACACGACGTCCCATGAATGGGTTTCCATTGATGACAATGTCGCCACCATCGGCATTACCGACCACGCCCAGGAAGAACTCTCAGAACTCGTCTACATAGAGCTCCCTGAGGAAGGGCGAGAAGTGACCAAGGGCGACCCGGTTGCCGTGGTGGAATCGGTAAAGGCAGCGAGCGATATTTATGCGCAGCCTTAGGCCGCTGCTGATTGAAATTCAAAATACGCGCGCAATGGTGCAGTGAATGCTTTGCAGCAGCGCTTCATCAGGGAGGTTGCATTAGTTTGGGGGTTAGGGTTAGGGGT
>CALCSP010000140.1 GCA_937893785.1 uncultured Verrucomicrobiales bacterium | reverse complement strand
GGTCTTGCGCAGTTCCGGCTATGACGGGCAAAAGGCCTTTGATTTTCCCGATCCCGCGGTAATTACCGGTAAGCGCAACGTGTCCTCGGTCACGCCACAGGCACTCTACCTGATGAACAGCGAACTGGTCCATGAGTCCTCCTCGGCACTGGCCGGTATCATGCTTGAAGACACCCGCGAGATGGGCAGCAAGCAGCGCACCTCATGGCTGATCATGCACCTGATGGGAAGGGAAGCCACCACATCAGAGCAGGACAGAGGCCAGAGTTTTGCAGCTAATTACGGCGAGGATGAAGAAATTGCCGCATGGGCAGCGTTTTCAAGGGCTCTTTTTGCCACCAACGAATTCCTCTACATCCAATAGTTTTTAATTGATGAATCTCTGCTCAAACCGCCAACCTGTCCCGACCTCACGCCGTGCCATGCTGCAGCAGGCAGGCACGGGATTCGGCGCGCTTGCCCTCAATGCCATGCTGTCGGGCAATGGCCTAGCCGCAATCAAGCCCGCCCCCACAACGGCCCGTGCCAAGCGGGTCATCTTCGTCTTCATGCATGGTGGCCCCTCCAGCGTCGACCTCTTTGATCCAAAGCCCCTACTCAAGCGGGATGCCGGCAAACCGCTACCCTTCAAGGAACCGCGCATCGTCTCACACAAAACCGGAAACCTCCTCCCCTCACCATGGCAATTCTCCAGACATGGCCAGAGTGGTGCGCCGGTCAGCGAGCTGCTTCCCCACATCGGATCAATCGCTGATGATCTCTGTTTCATTCGCTCCATGCATTGTTCAAACTCACGGCACGGCGGAGCCCTACTCGAGTTGCATACCGGGTCTGATACCTTCACCAGGCCGGCCATGGGTGCCTGGATCAACTACGGACTGGGCAGCGAGAATGAAAATCTGCCCGGGTTCATCACCATCAACCCGAGTGGCAGCCATGGCGGGGCGGGCGCTTGGTCCCCGGCTTTTCTACCCGCCCGGCATGGCGGCACGCGCATCAGCGGCAGCGGAGCTGACATGAAAATCCCGTTCATCGAAAGCCCAATAAAAAAACGCAATCGGCAAATGCAGGAGATTGATCTCATCAAGGCCTTCAACAGGGATCACCTGGCAACTCACGGGACCGACACCGAACTGGAATCACGCATCGCCTCCTATGAGCTTGCCTTCCGTATGCAGATGGAGGTTCCCGGCATCCAAGACCTGTCCAATGAACCCGCCCACATCAAAAAAATGTATGGAGCAGACCAAGCACCCACCAAGGACTTTGCTGAACAATGCCTAATGGCACGCCGCTTCAGCGAAGCTGGGGTGCGCTTTGTTCAGGTTACTCACCGCTACTGGGACTCCCACTCCAACCTGCGCAAGGAACACAAGAAACTCTCCGCTGAGATGGACAAGCCGGTAGCCGCACTGATCACTGACCTAAAGCAACGCGGTCTTCTGGAGGACACACTTGTATTGTGGGGCAGCGAATTTGGACGCACGCCAACCGCTCAGGGCAAGGACGGAAGAGATCACAACCCACACGGTTTTACCATGTTCATGGCAGGGGGAGGAACTAGGCCGGGCATACAATACGGAACCACAGATGATTACGGGTATTACGCACAAGATAACCCAGTCCACTTCCACGATCTGCATGCTACCATACTGCACCTAATGGGCATCGACCACGAGCTACTGACCTACCGCTACGCAGGAAGAGATTTCCGCCTCACTGACGTTCACGGGAATGTGGTTAACGGGATAATTGCCTAGATCATAACGGCATAAAATTAGACCGCTTTCCTCCGGGTCTGAATTACTGCTTCCTTCGCGGGAGATCTTTGTTTTGGATTAAAAGAAAAACTGCAGTTTAGTTCAAGTTGCCCAGCAACATAGGCATTGGCCATGCAAAAAGTATTTATCTCGATCGTTACCGCCTTTATTGCCCTATGCCTCCATAACCCAGCATACTCGGAAGAAGGGGGAATACTTTTTCGCAAGGATATCTTTCGTAGGCACCAAGACGGCTATCATACATATCGAATCCCAACCATGGTCATCACGGCAAAAGGAACCGTGTTGCTATTTTGTGAGGGAAGGAAAAGAAGTCGAAGGGATCACGGTGATGTCGACCTGCTATTAAAACGCAGTGAAGACGGTGGTAAAACGTGGTTGAAAACAACTCTAATCCATGAGGAAGGTGGAGACGCTCCGATTCGCGTCGGCAACCCCTGCCCGATCATTGCAAATGACGGACAAACCGTCCACCTGCTCTTTACCAGAAACGGACCGGACTGCTTTTTCCATACCATGAGCACTGATGAGGGTAAGACCTGGTCGAAGCTAACAGCCACATCGGACGACCCCAAGGCTAAAGAATATAAGCAAGGCAATTTCCTTGCGAACTTTGGTGAGTCCCCCGTCGGCGTCGGAGCAGGTCCGGTCCACGGGATTCACACCAGCAAAGGACGTCTGATTGCCCCCTCCTATGTTGGGCACAAGGTGGAAGGAAAAAGGCGGGGGCAATCCTGCATTATTTACTCTGATGATGCAGGTAAAACCTGGAAAATTGGCGGTGCCATTCCCTGGGCGCCTGAATTCCGACATGGCGAGTGCACCATCTTGGAACGCATTGACGGATCTCTCCTTATGAATATGCGCACATCAGCCCCCGATGCCTATTCCTTCGGTTACCGACTCACGTCGACAAGCAAGGATCAGGGTTTGACCTGGTCTAGACCCGAAGTAGACAAGAATCTTCCCTGCCCAGCCTGTCAGGCGAGCATGATCCGGCATAACAATGATGAGATTCTCTTCCTCAATCCTGCAGTCAAACATCACGGCGGATTCTCAATCTGGAGCCGCAAAAACCTTACCCTTCGCTTAAGCCGTGATGAAGGAAGGAGTTGGGCGGCAAGCCGAATCCTCAATACGGGACTTTCAGGTTATTCCGACATGGCAATTAATGCTCAGGGTCACATCCTCTGTATCTTCGAAAACGGGGAAAGGGACTACTGTGAAAAGATCACTATTGCCTGCGTCGAAAAAAACTGGATTTTGGGCGGGCAGCACCAACCGAAAAATAAAGACCTTTAAAAAACACTTCTAGAGGGAAATTATTTTTTTTTGCGTTATAATAAGACAGTAAAGGAAGTTTATAGACAAGATGCGATTAATTGCCCCCACAATCTTCGCCTTCTCAGTGCTTTGCACTGTTGGCATACCTGCCCCAAGTGCAGACTTAATCAATGAGGCCACTTCAAGGATCAACGCCGCGGTTGATGCTGGCCTAGCGAAAAACGAGACGAATTACAACGTCGGATTGAACGACCACCTCTTCGTGCGCCGGGTGTACACGGATCTTGCTGGACGCATCCCAACCCGTGACGAAGTCCAGAGATTCGTCAATTCCAAAACTCCCGACAAACGCAATCACCTTATCGAAAAATTGCTAAACTCCGAGGATTTCGTCAGTCACACCTACAACTGGATTGCCGACCTGTTACGCATCCAGAGCCAGATCCCAGGCACCAAGTTGCGCACTGACGCCTTCAGCTTCTGGCTCAAACAGCAACTAAAGTCCAACCGCCCCTTTGACCGGATGGTGCATGAAATGGTTACCGCCGAAGGGCGTATTTGGGACAACCCTGCTGCCGGCTATCACCTCCGCGATAACGGCATGAAACTCGACCATGTCAGCTATATGACTAAATCGTTTCTTGGCACGGACATTTCATGCGCACAATGCCATGATGCCCCGTTCCATGACTGGACACAGTTTGAATATTACGAACTGACCTCATTCCTTGCCAAGATGGATACCCGTGAAAACTTGCAAAAGCGCCCAACTCAGCCGCGCAAGAGCAAGGGTAAAACAATACCGGCCAAGCATGACCCCAAGAGTCTCTATATAAATCGCAATCAAGCTCGCGAATATCTAGCCAAGAAGCACAAGATCGATACCTCCAACGAGAAAGGGCAACAGCAGTTACGACGCCTTACCAATCGTTTTAACCGCGCCTACCGCGAGATTGTGGCAGCCAATGAACTCGTTGTGCACTTGGATCCAAAGGGCGTGCTAAAGCTTCCAGAAACCTACGAGTATGATGATGCAAAGCCCGGGCAGGTGATTAGACCCAGAGCTATCTTTGGCAGCGAACCCAGGTCAAATGCTACGGATGAACGCACGCGCTTTGCCAACTGGCTAATTTCGCGTCATAACCCCCGGTTCAGCATTAACTTGGGCAACCGCCTCTGGCAACGCTATCTGGGACGTGGAGCCGCTGAACCCTTGCATGACATGCCCGAGCCTGAAAACTGGGACAATCCTGAACTGGTGCGCACCCTTCAGGGAACCGTCTTGGCACTTAATTATGACCTGCGTGCCATTACCAAAGCCATCGTCTCTTCAAAAGCTTACTCGGCACTGGCCTCAACAAGCTCAGTAAAACCAAGTGATCCGTATTTCTTCCCTGGGCCTGTGCTGCGCCGAATGAACGCCGAGCAGATCTGGGACTCGCTACTTACTCTGATGGTCGAGGACCCTTTCGCCTACCGCCGCACATCCGGAAAGGCCTATAATGACATCATCAACATGATGGACACCGGAGTAGTTCCGATCCCAGAGTTTGTCAGAATTATCGAACGTTACAATGCATACCGTCCGGATAACGAGTTAATTGACCGCAACGGAAAGCCTGTTAACGCAAAGACAAACAACAAGTCAAAAAAAGGAGAAGAGGAAATGATGATGATGCGCGACGGAAGGCGCAACAGAATGATCCTTGCCCGGGCAAGTGAACTTCCCCAACCCGCACCACAAGGGCACTTCCTACGTGACTTCGGGCAGTCCAACCGAAACTTCCTTGTCGATGCGGCAACTCTTGAAGGATCAGTTCCTCAGGTCATGGAATTAATGAACGGTGCTGCTACTCAAATCCTT
>CALCSP010000139.1 GCA_937893785.1 uncultured Verrucomicrobiales bacterium | reverse complement strand
TCCCTTGCCTGCACTTTTGCTTCCTTGCCCGCGTCGAGGTCACTATGAAGCTTCTCAAGTTTCTTCCCGGCCTCAGCGAGTTGTTTTTCCGCCGTGCTGTTCTCGGTTGCCAGTTGCTCGGATTCAGCACTCCTCTGCTCGATTTGACTCCGTAAGTCGCGAAGGTTTTCGGAAGCACCCGTGGTTTCCAGAGACACCTTTTCAAGGCGCGTCTTTGTACGCACTTCCTTTCTCTCTTCTGATGCGATTGATTTCTTTAGTGCTTCAAGTTGTTCAGTTGCCGCGCTGATTTGGCGCTTTGTCC
Source organism: uncultured Verrucomicrobiales bacterium (assembly GCA_937893785.1). Classification (GTDB taxonomy): domain Bacteria; phylum Verrucomicrobiota; class Verrucomicrobiia; order Verrucomicrobiales; family DEV007; genus CACIUL01. The sequence continues at coordinate 12,642 of CALCSP010000139.1, read as the reverse complement.
CGGTTAGTTCTTTTCTGGCTTCAGCCTGAGCGAGTTTTCCGGTTTCGAGAGAGTTATTGAGCCTCTCGAGTTTTTTTTCGGCTGCAGACAGTTTCTTTTCTTCCGATAAGTTCTCGGCAATGAGTTTTTCCGCAGTGGCAGTGTCCAGTTCAATTTGTGCGTTTAAATCACGGATGACGGCAGAAGCTTCCTTAGCTTCAAGGGCAAGTTTGTCCAAGCGTGCCTTAGTATTCGTTTCCTTTCTGGTTTCCGCTGTGACCGACTTCTTGAGTTCCTCGAGTTGCTCAGCGGCTTGTGAGTGCTGACGCTTTGTCGCGGACAACTCTTTTCTGGCCTCAGTTCGGTCTTGCTTTACGGCATCTAGGCTACCGTTGAGCTTTTCTAGTTTCTTGCTATCGGCCTCAGTTTCCCGGATGAGGCTCTCGTGTTTTGCCTGCAGAGAGGTTAATTTTTCTTCGGCTGTTTTGCGTTTTTGCGAAATCTTGCGGGTTTCCGCTTTTAACAACTTGTTGGTGTTCGTGATTTTTTCGTTTTCACTACCAAGGCGCAGATTGTCTTTTTGTAGCTTGGCTACTGCCTGCTGATCGCGGGCCTTGTCCTTTTGCAGGGCATTGCTTTCTAAGACCAGAGAATCAAGCGATTTTGTTAATTGCAACAGGTCAACTTTAAGGGATTTTTTGGTCTCTTGGGCTTGTTGCAGTGCCGCCTTAAGCGTTACTTGTTTCTTTGTTGCAGACTTTGTTTTTTCCTTCGCAGCCGCCAGTTTTTTTTCTGTCTTCTCGAGTGCCGCCTTGGTGGCATCAAGACCGACTAATCGCTCCTTGCGCTTCTGAATTTTGGCATTCAGGCCTTCGATCTCCTGCTTGAGCGACTTTTGCTCTTTTTTTAGCTTCTTAAGCTTGTTTTCAGCTGTGGCGGCCTTGCTTTTTTTCTCAGGCTTCGGCGTTTTTTGTGGTGCCTTCTTTGACTTTTCCTTAGTCGGCAGCTCGATGTTCAGCTTGGTTTGTATCGCGGCTTTTTTGGCTTGTGGTTTATTGCTTACTTTTTTGGCAACTGGCGGTTTGGCCTTCTTGATTTTGTGGGGCGTGTCCGATGTTCTCGCAACATTTTTTTTGAGAGAGTTGGCCTCGTGCCCTGTGGGCATGGACTTGACCAGTAACCTGCCTGGTGTTGGCATGGCTGACCTTGATGATTTAACTAGCTTTTTTTTCTCAGGGGTTGTTTGGCGACTGGGCTTGCCTTTTTCACTGAGAGATTCAATGACCAGCTCGGCTACGACTTGGCCAAAATGAATAGTGTCGCCGTTTTTAAGGTGGCGGCGCATGATTTTCTCACCGTTGACTTTTGTGCCATCAGGAGAGCCCATATCAACAATTTCATATTCCTCCAGCGAAGGATTGAAGTGTATTTCGGCGTGAAATGATGCAATGGCTTTGTTGTCGATTACGATTGCATTTTCCGGATGCCTTCCGAGCGTGGTGACTTTTTCGTTGAGCTGGAATGGCAATATCTGCTTTTCGGAAATTTTAAATCTTAGCTCGGCGGTGCGCATCGATTAGAATAGTTGGAATCGTAAATAGATGAGCCGGTATGCAATCAGCATGTCCCACCCGAGTATTTTGCACGGGTGACATAAAGACGATCAAAGGCGGTTTTTCCAGATCAAGAGCAGATATGTATTAACGGCTGAGGGGAGTTTGCCCGGTCGCCAGATTTCCCCACCTGATAACGCAAGCAACTTATAGAAATTATAACACGCAGATGAGTATTCGCAAGGAGCGATTTATCAGCAATAGGACTGCTTTCAGAAATGCGTTTTAATCATGAGATATTGATAATCAATCAGTATTTGATGACTGCCAGGCGACTCTTTTGGCTCATATCAAGTATATGCCAAGCACGAGGGTATGGACTGATACTGCATGAAAAAGCCCACCTCTGGACCATCAAATAGCCAGAGGTGGGCTTAGTGAATGACTTGCTTTTTTTGGCCGAAGCCCAAAAGCAATTAGATTCGTTAAAGGGATTCTGCGTTTTCAGCCAGATAGGAGGCTACCCCTTCTTCATTGGGCTGCATGTCGGGCTTGGTTGGATTCCATCCGGCAGGACACACACCAGCGCCGGAAGCCGCATGAATGGCGGCATCCACAAGGCGGAGCGTTTCATCCATATCCCGGCCGAGTGGAAGGTTGTTAACCGTTTCACTTTGCACGATTCCCTCGGGGTCGATTATGAACGTTCCACGCAGGGCAAAAGTAGTGTCCTCGTGTAACAGATCGTAGCTCTTGGTGATTGCCCGGTCTTCATCACAGAGCAAGGGATAGCCGACATTACCTATGCCTCCTTTTTCAATGGCGGTATCCCGCCATGCTGCGTGAGATTGTGCGTCATCAATTGAAATACCCAGAACCTGGGTATCTCGCTTTTCGAACTCGGCAAGGCGGTGATCGAAAGCGATGAGTTCGCTTGGTCAGACGAAAGTAAAGTCTTTAGGATAAAAGAAAAGCACAACATGCTTTCCTTTGTAGTCAGAAAGGCTGAGCTCCTGGATGGTGCCATCACTCATTACTGCAGTGGTGGTAAAATCCGGTGCCGGTTTATTTACAAGAACAGACATTATTTGGTTGGTTGGTTAATAAGAAAAGTTGAACCACGGTTTAAGAGACAACAGGCTTAAAACCAAGTCTTTTTTTAAGATCCCTCCAAACATGCAAGTGTTATGCAGGGAAAATGATCTGCCGGGAATCAAGCTACTGGACTGCTGAGCCAGAACGAAGTGATATTTTCAGCACTGTGAACACCGAGCTTCATGTTCATTTGAGTGGCCATCACGGCGGCGGTCGTAAGACCAATGCCAAGGTGTTGATTGTCCTTGGAACTGTAGAAAGGCTCCCAGATTTTCGCCATGTTTTCTGCGGGTATCACTGTGCCGGAGTTTCTTATTAGGATATCAACGCGATTTTCACTAGCCGGAGAGAACTCTCCAGGCCTGAAAATTTCAAAGCTAGCCTGACCTCCCGCTTCACCGGCTGCTTCAGCAGCATTGGTTAAAAGCTCAAGGAATACATCCTTCAATCGGCTAGGATCAGCAGCGATTGCTGGAATGTCCGCCGGGCACTTGATATTGATGTCAATGCCAGCTGCATTGAAAGGTTCCTTCAGGCTGTCCTCAACCATGGGCAAAAACTCGGATATTTTCAGGTCTTGTGTGGAAATCTGACTGCAACCGGCAGCGGGTAGGATGCGCTCGGATAGTTTGGAGGCATTAATGGCGGCATCCTTCATGTGTGCCAGATTTTCGGCCGTTGTTTCCTCTAGCCCCTCATCCATTAGGATGAGGCTTGAAAAACCTTGGATCACGGCTAGCAGGTTGTTGAGCTTGTGGGTTAAGCCCTTAAGCAAGAGTGCATAAAAGTCGGCATTAGCGGAATCTTCCAGAATGAACTGATCGGCAAAAAGAAATTGAGGCCGCTCCACAGACTTTATATTTTCCATAATAAACAGGTATTTCTCTAAATTATATGCAATGGTAATTTTAGCTAGCTGAAAATTTAGGAAAATTAGATGTAAATAAACCCGATTAATCGTTTATGTGATTAATCACGCCGTACATGGTCGGCTGAAGCAATGGATAAGAGCGGAGCTCCATCTGCTGCGTCATCTGCCTGCAGTAGCAATTCGCCCTCACTTCCAAAATCCCTGACGAATCCGCTCTGGATCTTGCCTTCCGGCAGCTTCAAGGTCACTTTTTGCCCAAGAAGGTCACTGAATGTTTTCAGTTCATCAAGAATGGCTGGAAAATCATCTACAACACGCGAAATCGTGTGATGCAGGGCACAGAGGATCGCAGCAGCAATGGGTTCACGTTGTAAGGGGGAATCGTGCTTTTTTGCATGCATGCGCAGAGAGATGGCCGGGGCATCCAGATGCGGAGGGAAGTCTTCCGGCATACTGTTGATATTCAGGCCTATCCCAATGATGGCAATCCCGCGATCCGCCGGAAGAGATGGGGTGATACTTTCCACAAGGATACCGGCAAGCTTAGATTCAGAGAGATAGATGTCATTTGGCCACTTAACCGTGACTGGGTACACAGGTCGCAGTGCATGACAAAGTGCAAGGGCTGTTGCGTGGGTAAGTCGTGTCCAACGGTCAGGGGCTACAGGCGGCTGTATAGCGATGGATACCAACAGGTCTTTTGAGCGAGGGGAGATCCAGCGTGACCCACGGCGACCACGACCGCTCTCCTGCCATTCCGAAAAAAGCACGAGGCCGCTTTTCAGCAAACTTGGATCCTCTTGGATCAGGGCAACCGCTTCCTCGTTAGTGGAATGACAATGATCCAAACTAATTATTTTCCATGGAAGGCCTTCGCGTTCCGTCAGCGAACCGATTTTGGAATGATCTAGGGGAGGATCATTCATGGCCCATGAAAGTCCAACCCAAAGTCTACAGAGCGGAAGGAATGCGTGAGGGCTCCAACCGAGACCAGATCGATGCCGGTAGAAGCAGTATCCTGCAGGGTAGCAAGACTGATGTTACCACTGGCCTCAAGCAGGATGTCACCTCGTTTCATGGCAGCCGCCTGCCGCATCTGGTCAAGATCCATGTTGTCGAGGAGGATGACGTCCACGCCGCGAAGCTCGATGAATCGTGCAACTTGCTCGAGGTTGTCTGCTTCAATTTCAATGCGCATATCCGGATAGTTTGCCTTAATTGAATCAATTGCCGTTTGCGTCTCTTCAAGGCTGCCGGCGGCAAGCAAGTGATTGTCTTTGACCATTACCATGTCATAAAGTCCCATGCGGTGATTGTATCCACCGCCATTGCGGACTGCGGCTTTTTCCAGTTCCCGCCATCCGGGTGTTGTTTTGCGTGTATCAAGAATCTTCACCCCTGTTCCTGAAACGACATCCACAAAGCTTTTGGTCATTGTCGCAATGCCTGAGAGTCGTTGCAGGAAGTTCAAGGCCGTCCTCTCGGCAGTAAGGATAGAACACGCCGGGCCGGCAATAGTCATGACTGTGTCACCAGCACGGGCAGTGTCTCCCGGGGCGAGGACAAGTTCAACGACGATGGCCGGATCTACTCTGGTAAAGATATAGGAACAAATATCAGAGCCGGCAACGACGCAGAGTTCGCGGCTATTTATACAGCCGCTGGCAATACTGTTTGCATCGATAAATGCAGCAGAGGTGACATCACCCTGTTTGCCGAGATCCTCTTCAAGGGCGAGGTCAATCAATACCTCAGTGGCTTTTGAAATTCCCGCTGCCATGGGTATATCATAATTACGGGGCGGTTTTGATCAAGGCAGGGAGGCCTCACCTTTATTAATCCCCATAATCCTTACCTTTACCTCCCTTGAGGATTAAGAGGATCATAAAGGCTGAAAAGATAAAGAAAATAATGGCACCTAAGCCCCATCCTTCAGGTTCAAAGAATCTGTTGGGTGCATCCTGGGCGGCAGCTTTTGCTTTTGGGTCGACTACGGCAATGAAGTTCATTGTTGTTCAGGTATTTGGGTGCGTGTTGAAAGGGGAAATCTTAGTCGATGTGAGAAAGTGATCAAGATCTTGTGAGGTAATTTTTGATTAAGCGACGGGAAGATCAGGAAATATGCGTGTTGCCGTAATATGGTTGTAATGCTTCCGGGATGTAGATGCTTCCATCTGCCTGTTGGTGGGTTTCAAGCAGGGCGACATAAAGGCGCGGCAGTGCAGTTCCTGATCCGTTCAGGGTATGGGCAAACCGGTTTTTACCGCTTTCGGTATCTTTGAAGCGCAGTTTCATGCGTCTTGCTTGGTAATCCTCGAAGTTTGAGCAACTGGAAACCTCAAGGTATTCACGCTGGCCGGGTGCCCAAACCTCAATATCGTAGGTTTTTGCCGCACTGAAGCCAAGGTCACCAGTGCAAAGTTCAATCCTACGATAATGAAGTTGTAGCGACTCAAGGATAGACTCGGCATTCTCGGTCAGCGTCTCAAGTTCATCATAGGAGGAATCAGGGTGGACGATCTTTACCAGTTCGACTTTATCAAACTGGTGCATCCTGATTAATCCCCGATTACCAGTGCCTGCGGATCCGGCTTCCCGGCGGAAGCATGGCGTATAGGCGGCGTATTTGATCGGCAGTTCGGATTCCAAGAGGATTTTATCTCTCTCAAGATTGGTCACTGGCACTTCAGCAGTCGGCGCGAGGAACAACTGGTTGTTTTCAATTCCGTACATATCCTCCTCGAATTTTGGTAACTGTCCGGTGCCGACCATGCAGTCTCTAGCGACTACGAAGGGAGGGCTGATTTCCGTGTAGCCATGCTCAAGGGTTTGGCGGTCGAGCAAAAACTGAATCAACGCCCGCTGTAACCTCGCTCCCGCTCCCCGAAACACGGCAAAGCCGCTGCCGGTAATTTTGGCCGCTGCTTCAAAGTCAATCATTGAAAGACGTTCGACAATTTCTACATGGTTTTGAAGCGAATCAGAGCCTTCAATTTTTTCACCCCATTCGTGAATGGTCGGGTTGGATGTTTCGTCATCACCCTCCGGGCAATCGGGGTGGGGAGTGTTGGGTAGGCTCAAGAGCATTTCGCGTTGCCTGTTCTCGGCCGTGTCGACTTCCTCGGCGAGAGCCTTGAGCCGTTGGCCGATTTCACGAACACTGTTTTCAATTTCGGCGGTGTCCTCCCCGGCTTTTTTCTTTATGCCAATTTGCTTGGAGAGGGCATTGCGTTCCCCCTGCAGTGCCTGTTTTTCTGTTTCATTACGTCGCCGGATTTCATCACATTCAAGCAGTTTTCCGATTAATTCATGGGAGTCTCCTCCACGCGTACGGATGTGTTTCGTGATGGTTTCCGGGTCTTCGCGGATGCGCTTGATGTCGAGCATGGCGGCAGAAGGTAGCGCAATCACGCCATTCGACAACCAGCGGTGATATTGGCATGTAAAATCAGCATAATCCTGCCTGAGAGGCTAGATAACTAGGATAGATCATGCGAAATTTGTCTTTCATGCAGGCAAGAGTAATGATGCATTCTGGTTAAAACCCTAAAACTGACTTCCGTATAATGATTACCCTCATTGCCGCGATGGATCAAAATCGGTTGATAGGAACTGGGTGTGGAGGTTTGCCTTGGTCCGATATACATCGTGATAAGCAACATTTCCGGGAATATACCTTGGGCAAGAACCTGTTGATAGGGCGTCGTACTTTTGAGGAAATGCAAGGATGGTTTCGCAGCGAAGATCGACCAATCGTCATGACCAGGAACCCTAATTACAATCCGGGTGCGCGTTTCCAAGTAGTTAATGATTTGGATGAGGTCTTGGCTCTGAGTTCTGAACAGGAAGGGGAAGAAATTGTGGTTTGCGGTGGTGCTGAGTTATACCGTCTGACCTTACCCGTTGCGGACCGCTTGGTCCTTACGATTCTGTATGGAGATTTTCCGAAACAGCAAGGGGGAGTTTTTTTTCCAGAGTGGAAAGATGAGGATTTTGTGGAATACAGGCGCGAGGAATTTGAAGCGGATAGCAAGGTCCCATTTTCAATGACTTTTCTTTACCTGACTCGCAGGACTGGCAGCAAGAACATGGATTGTTGACTTACTCGTGGTGCCGTTAAGGGCGTGTGCTGTAATATGCCATGTGCCGGGCCTAAGGTTTAGAAACGGTGAAGCAAGCCGTTGCCCATTTGCTTTCCAAACAATTCCTGCTGCCACGTCAGTTTTTAGGGCGATGGCTTGTTGTTCAAGAGGTAGGTGGTGATCGATTACAAAGGTTGCGCCATTCTTAGGGTTAATGATAAGCGGTACATTGTCCGGGGTATTGGTTGTTGATGCACTTAGATGGTTAAATTTTGAAGCGCACCAGAGGGCATATTCAGCAGGAAGTTTAATGTTGCCCTCCGGGCTATAAAACATGCTGGCGGACTCCCTTGGTTCGGTTCCAGAGAGGAAGAGTTCCCGGGTCAGAGATTGCGATTGTTTCACGGGAAGTAATCCACTTAATGAATCAATGGTTGTTCTTGGCCGGGTGGATTTTTTCAGTGGGCGTGATCCATGTTGAGAGGCAAGATGCTTCATCATGCGTTGCCATGCAGGCGTGGCACAATCAATCGTTGATAATCCATTCATTGTTTGTCCGTTGAGGTTTCCCACCCAAACCGCCACGGTGTAATCCCTGTCAAAACCGACTGTCCAGGCATCACGGTGAGAACTGCTGGTCCCGGTTTTTACTGCTGTCCGGTGATCATTGATCTGCAATGCCGAGTTATATCCAAAGGATGCCGCACGGGCTTGATCATCGGCAAGTATATCGGTGATGATATCGACTGCAGATTCTGAAGCAACCCGTTGAGGGGCAGGAGCTTCTCTTGCCAAAAAAACCGGCGGTAACGCAAGGCCTGAGCGGGCAAGTCCGGCATAGGCGCTCGCCAGATCCAGCAGTCGTATCTTGCGGTTACCCAAGACAAATCCCGCGCCAAGGTCTTCGAGCTTTTTTTCCGTTTGCAGCCCCCAACGTGTCAGGGTTTCAAAAGCCGGTCTAGGGCCCACCTTGTGCAGAGCAAGAACGGCAGGCACATTCAATGAATTGCCCAGCGCCATGCGCATGCGCACGGGCCCAGAGAACTTTCGGTTATAGTTATCAGGCTCATATCCCGGGAACACGCGGGATACGGCATCCTGGGTATCAGGTAGCAGGCTTGCAGCTGTGAGCTTACGGGAATCGACAGCCATTAGGTAAATAAATGGCTTGAGCGTTGAACCGGCATGACGGGCAACTAGAGTCGCATTAAAGGCGCCTTCTTTCTTTCCTTCTCCTGAAGCTGCAGATGCAAGTGCCCTTACTGCGCCGCTCGAGTTCTCAATCACAACCATTCCAGCATTCCGAACATCGTGTCGATTAACTGCTGCCAGCTGCTCGGCTAGAAAGTTTTCAGCATGATATTGAATTTCGGGGTCAAGAGTCGTGTGCTCAATATGGCCTTTGACTTGCCCGCCCATGGTTCTTAGCAGGGCATCTACAAATTCAGGTGCTCTGTGTGGAGGTGATTTTTTTTGAACCGCTGGGGGAGTGAGGGCGAGGCGATTGGTCTGTGCTTCTGATAGTTGACCTAGCTCCGCCATTCGTTTCAGGGAGCGCCGATATTTGGTTACAGCTTTGGCAGGGCGCAGCCAAGGGTTATAGCGGGTTGGCGATTGTGGAAGACCGCCCAGGTAGATAGACTCGGCAAGGGTGAGCGTGGCAGCCGGCTTGCCGAAGTAGGCCCATGCGGCAGCTTCAGGGCCTATGCGCCGATTGCCATAGTCCAAGCGGTTCATGTATGCTTCCAGTATTTTTCGCTTGTTCCATTTGCGTTCCAGCTTCATGGCAAGAACCGACTCACGAATCTTGGAGGTTAGCGAGCGCCCCTTGCGCCTGTCCGCCAGCTTTATCGCCTGTTGGCTCACGGTAGATGCACCAGATAGGTGTCCTGAATGAGCAATGCTTCGGTATGCGGCTGCAAAGACGGCGTATAGGTCTACACCCTGATGTTGGTGGAATCGGTGATCTTCCAGCGAAGTGGTCACCAACGGAAGGTATTCACCCATGTTGGCCATAGATATCGGGATATGAACCCTAGCCTCATTAGTTGGCAGTTGTGCAATCACATTGCTGTTACGGTCGAGGAAGACAGGAGTTCCATTAAGGGAGCCAAGAAGATTATCGGGCAAGGGTTTCGAGTGGATGGAATACTCGATTGCTGCTGAAACCAGCCAGATCACCAGTGGAAGAATAGCAAAGATACCTATCGCGCAGGCCTTTGCCGCCAGCTGAATGATTCTTTTTTGTCTGAAGTGCATGAGGCTTTGCGCAGATTAGTTCGGGCCGACAAATATCCAGCGTGAAGCACCAAGGGCGCCAAAGCGGGGTTCATACATGGGGGTAACACTAGTAGAAGGCCAACTGAACCGCCCCTTACTCGTGACCCTTGCCAGAATGGAGTAGGTATGGCTGCCTTTGGGCATATTGTTGAAATACAGGTTTGCGCTACGGTCGCGCAGCTCAGAATGATCGAGGTGAAGACTATTGTTTTCACTTTCTTTCGGCAGGCTGAAAAATTCGGCTACCTGGGCAAGGTTGAAATTGACGGTTTCCATGGCCGCCGGAAGTTCGTCAACTAAAGCGATGTAATGATGCTCTTTGTCGCTTTGCATCCGGTAGGTGATCAGGATCTCATCGCCCAGCGCAAACGGGTGATCGGCGCTGCCAGTGCGTTTTTTATCTGTCATGTTTTTTACCACGCGCTCGACCCTCAGTCCACGATCTTCACGCTCGGAGTTTTCCATGTCCCTTAGAACTCTGGCGTTTACGAGATAGTAGACGGGATTGGCGTCGAGTTTGAGCTTCAGCTTGTCGATTTCTGAGAGTGCTTTTCGTTGCCATGCGGCTGATAAGCCGTTTTTAGATTTGAAGTCTGCTCCGCTTTGCTCAAGTGCAAGTGGAGGATAGTTCTCATTTTCAAGCATGGTGACCAGCGCCATGAGCAACCAAAGGTTTTCCTGTGTTGAGAGGTGGCGCGAATCGTCCATCATGGAAAGCAGAGAGCTGCGCATGACTGGCTGAAGTTTTGTCGACCAGTGTGGATCTTTGATCATGGACTGCGCCATATATGCAATAGCTTTTGTGCGTGTCGTTGAAGAGAAGCTTGACGGATTGAATGATTGTTCAGAAGGCGCAATGTCTATCTCGCGACAGAGTATTTTTTGTTCCTCGTCCATGACGCCGTAGTTTTTCATGGCCATTGCCAGCATGGAGCGTGTTTCATCACTGACCCTGTCACGATTCAGGTAAATCTCCTCAATCACATCGACCGGCTTTGCCCCGCCATTGGTCATGCTGTTTACAAAAAGGGCAAACGCGCGTGTAGCGGCACTGCTTTTTTTGCGGCCCCGTATGACCGCATCAACGGCCCCGGGCATTGTCTTTTTGATCTTCTGAGGAATGTCATAACCAAGCTTGCGGCATTCAGCAACGACCCATGCCGCCTGGATTGTCACGTAGGGGTTTGAGCTTGTGCTTCCCGGCCAGTAGGAAAGAAAGCCGGCAGAGTTGATGTGTTGGGCAATGTATTGAAGTCCCTCCTCGATACGATGCCGGTAGTTGCTGTGCCTGTTGCCAAGTTCCGGCAGGTAATCAAGAAGTGCAGCAAGCTTTGTGTAACCCAGCAGCTTGCTGGTTCGCTGCTCAAAGCACCCGTGGGGATAGTCCAGCAATTCCGGAAGGCCCTGCAGTTTCGGCATGAACGGTGAGCGGGAGAGACTCAATCCGAAATCGCCTTCGGCTTCCGGCCAGAATCCGGGAGTTGCTTTGGCCAATACAAATTCTTTATCATTGCCCTCGAGCCTGCCATAGATTGCGGTTTGCTGCATGATACCGGGCTGAAAAACGGGCAAAGTGATTTCGACCTCATCGGTAATTTCTGATTGCCCTGTGATGCGTGCATCAAAGCGCATCGTGATTTCGGAAACATCCCTCATGACCCTGACCCGTTGCCCAAATATGGCTGGGGTATTGGGGGCCAGCAGGCCTGTGTTGGTTGAAGACTGGCTCAACGGCTCAAGTCCAGAACCTGTATGAGTGTTGATAAGGATCGCGGCTTCTTGACCCAGTTGATGGCGGACAACGGCCCGAAGATCAAGCTCGTCGCCATGGCGAACAAACCGTGGCAGTGCAGGCTCAATCATTAGGCGCTTGTTGACTTGGAAGGATGTTTGTCCCTGTCCAAACTGAAATTCCTTGGTCTGGGCTAAGGCAGTGACGCGGAAAGAAGTCAAGTTGTCCGGAGCCTGGAATTTGAAGGTTGCCCGCCCATCGGCATCGGTTCGCAGGGAAGTGATCCAGAAGGCGCGTGGGCGGAAGTTCCGACGGGGTTGTTTTCTCTGTTGGGCGATTGACTCTCCACCACCACCAATTAAAAATCCTTTTTCGGTCACGTCCGTTTCCTCAAATGAAGCAATGTGATTGGAAAGCGCACGGTACGTGGCAACTCTGTGGTTGCGCTCAGGGTAAAAGACCCTGAACAGTTCCTGGGTCTGCCAGTCGCCGAGCTGAAGAACGGCCTCATCAACTGCCATCACGGTTACATCGGCATCCTGAACGGGTTTTCCCCCGGAGAGCACATAAACGGTGCCGTTGCTTTCCGATCCGGGTTCAACTTGGGATTTGGCAAGGGTGGGATTGACCTCAAGCTTTAGTTCCTGACGCTCAACTTGCAGTTCAATCCGGCCAAAGCGCTCCATGGGGATTTCATCTTTTCCGCCAGGATGCACCAGGTGGACGGTTGCATAGGCATTCGGGAAATAATCCGGTTTAATGGGAAGCTCAACACTGCTGGCATTGTGTGCGAGGTCGACAACATATTGTTCAAGGACACGATCTGTTTCAACACTGACCCAGGCCTTTCCCGCAAACGGTGCCTCGAGGGCTAGGACAGCCGTTTCACCCGGGCTGTATTTCTCCTTGTCGGATGTGATCTTGAAGCTCTCACTGGTGTGTTGGGGATACGCTGTGCGAGCTTCGCCTGCCAGCGTGATGCGGGCGCTGCAGGGGGGACACCCCGGTCCCAGATTGGCTCCTGCCACGTATCGTCCGGGTATGCCGTCG
>CALCSP010000138.1 GCA_937893785.1 uncultured Verrucomicrobiales bacterium | reverse complement strand
TCACATGAGTTTTGGCGGCGTGAATTCGAGTCCAGTCATCTTTGGCGACACGGTGATATGTCCGCACGGAAAGGAAAATATTGATACCACGGAGGAGGGGAGAATGATTGCAGTCAAGATCCCGGAAAAGGTGGATTTACGAGCCCCGCAGGCGGTGCTACCTGCTTCCTCTGAGATATGGCGAAATCCAACGGTCTCTTTCACCAGTTCTCCTGTATTGGTCGAGGACAGGGTTTACCTTGTTTCCAAGGTTGGTGAATTAAACTGCATTGATGCCAAGACAGGTAAAATTCTTTGGCACGAAAAGCTCGGTAATGACAATCTACACGCATCGCCCCTTTACTGTGATGGGAAGCTGTTCGTCCCAATCTTCAGTGGTAAGTTCTATATTATTGAACCTTCTGATAAGGGGGCTAAGATCCTTCATTCCCTTGAGTTTGACGGGAACCTGATAGGCTCACCGACGATTTATAACGGTCGCCTCTATCTCCATACAACAAAGCAGTTGTATTGTTGGAAATTCAATCAAGATGGAATCACTTTTCCTGAATGGCCCGTTCCTAGTGCCGGCAAGGTCGGCAAGGCTTCCGAGCTAAGGGTGGTTCCTGTTGATGTGCTTCTGCAGCCTGGCAACAGTAGGAAGCTGAAGCTTGAGCAGCTTGATGAAGCCGGTCATGTCGTTGGTGTAAGTCCGACCGCAAAGTTTGCAAAATACATTCCGCCGACAGCAAAAGTAAAGACCGAGATGGATGCAAGTTTTGCAGGGATACGGGATATTAGGGCGGGTTCCAATGCCAAGGCTTCCGCTGGCGCTTTGAAAGCTGATGATGGGGTTGTCAGTGGTGTTTTTCGGGGAAGAGTGCTTTCCGCTATACCTTTCACGGAGAATTTCGAGTCCTACAAAACTGTTGTGGATTCAAAAGTCGATGCTGGTGAGAAGTTTGCCTATCCGCCGCTTCCATGGATTGGGGCTAGGTTTAAGTGGGAGGTACGCGAGGTGGACGGAACGAAGGCGCTGCGCAAAACTCTTGATCGAGTATTGTTCCAAAGGGCAATGACATTTATCGGTCATCCTGGCCTTAAAAACTATACCATGCAGGCTGATGTGATGACTGACGGCAATCGTCGGATCAAGTCTGACGTTGGGTTGGTAAACCAGCGTTATCTGATTGTGCTCAAGGGAAACGCGAATCAGTTAGAAGTGAACTCCAATCAGGAGCGCCTTAAGGTTGCGGTGCCTTTTCCGGTAAAATACAAGACATGGTATACTTTAAAGAGTCGAGTCGATGTTAATGCTGAGGGGACGGCGACCGTTCGTGCCAAGGTGTGGCCGAAAGGGGAAAAGGAACCGGAGGTTTGGACCATTGAGGTTCCTCATGCTAAAGGCCATACCCAGGGTGCTCCCGGTTTGTTCGGTTTTTCGCCGCAAAGTCAGAAACCTGTTTATGTTGACAATATTTCAATCACTCCAAGTAAGTAACTAAAAATGAAAAAGATAGCTGCATTTTTTACTCTAATATTTGCCATTGCTGCCAATGGTGCAGACTGGCCCGAGTGGGGAGGTAGCCCCCACAATAACATGGCTTCTGCGTCCAAGTCTATTCCTGCCCAGATGGATCCTGGGAAAAGAAAGAAGGGATCTGAGGAAATTGACATCTCAACGACCAAAAACGTCAAATGGGTGGCAAAAATAGGCTCCCAGAGCTACGGGACTCCTACTGTTGCGGAGGGGAAGGTTCTTATCGGTACAAATAATGAGTCTCCAAGGGATGCCAATCACCAAGGTGACCGCGGGATTGTAATGTGCTTTGATGAGAAGGATGGGAGCTTTCTTTGGCAGCTTGTCATTCCAAAACTCGGAGCGGGTAAAGTTTCTGATTGGGAATATCTTGGTGTTTGTTCCTCCCCATTGATCCACAATGGGCGTGCTTATTTTATTTCGAATCGATGCAAGGTCGTATGTCTTGATATGGCCGGTATGAGCAATGGAAATGATGGGCCTTTTAAGGACGAAGCAAAGTTCATGGCTGCTGGGGGTAAACTCGTTGAGCCCGGTAAAAATGATGGCGACGTGATATGGGTCTATGACATGCGTGAGGAGTTGGGTGTTTTCCCTCACAATATCGCAAGTTCCTCGCCGACTATGGTTGACGGCAAGCTTGCCGTTACTACTTCCAATGGAGTGGATTGGTCGCATCTCAATATACCTGCTCCTCAGGCACCATGCCTTATTCTGCTTGATCCGGCTACCGGCGAGCTTGTTGGAGAAGAGGCTTCAAAGATCGGCGAAAGGGTGATGCACTGTAACTGGTCAAGCCCTATGGTTGCCAAGGTGAAGGGTGAGGAGGCGATTTTCTTTGGAGCGGGTGACGGCATCCTCTACAGCTTCAGTCCGAAGGCCAAGGAGGATGACGAGGGGTTTTTGGTGTTGCCTGAGAACTGGCGAGTGGATGGAAATCTTCCTGAATACCGGGTAGATAAAGACGGAAAGAAAATTAAATACGCCACCTTTGAGGGACCGAGCGAATACATTTCCTCTCCTGTTTACCATGAAGGCAAGGTGTTATGCCTTATTGGACAAGATCCAGAACATGGCGAAGGGGTCGGACGTATGATCTCAGTTGATGCGGCTACGGGTAAGGTTGCTTGGGATTATACTGAAATCGAGAGGGGAATATCCACTGTGTCGGTCGCCGATGGTCTGGTTTATGCTGCTGATTATCGAGGTCGCGTTCATTGTGTGGACTTCAAGACTGGAGAGAAGCAGTGGATGTTTGATACCAAGAGTCATATATGGGGGTCCACGCTGGTGGCTGACGGCAAGGTTTTCATAGGTAATGAGGATGGGGAGGTGGTCGTTCTCAAGCACGGAAGAGCGCTTGAAAAGATCGGGATTGTTGAGTTTTCAGCTCCTGTTTACGCAAGCCCCATTGTAGCCAATGACGTGCTATATATTGCAAGCCAAACTCATCTTTACGCTTTTGAAAAGAAAGGTAAAGCGGGGAAGACCGCTGCGAAGTAAGTGATCTGAGTAAATTCTTCTTTGTCGTGAGAGCTTCATAGTGATGGGAAAAAAAATCATCGTAATACTGGCCGTCATACTTGGTGTATTGCATCAGGATTTTTGGAACTGGGATGACTCCTCTCTAGTTTTTGGCTTTATGCCAATCGGTCTTTTCTACCATGCGATGTATTCGCTTGCTGCTGCACTGCTATGGGCTTTCGCCATCAAATATGCATGGCCTTCCAAACTGGTGGAGTGGGCTGAGGAGGAAGAGGGTTATACACCGGAAGAGAAGGCTTAATGATGTCTTTAATCGCAACATCTCC
>CALCSP010000137.1 GCA_937893785.1 uncultured Verrucomicrobiales bacterium | reverse complement strand
GCCATGATGGCTGGTTTCGGCTTCAGCTCTCTGATCGTATTTTGCCGAAAAATCCCCGGCAAGCTGATACCTGCAGGGGCGTGCCTCCTACTCACCATGGCACTCCTCCTTGGTAGCTTCAATCTTATCAGGCAGGATCAAATTGCTAACTTCAAAGCTGACAAAAAAGAACCGCGGCAAAAAAACAAGTCAACAGCCGGGGGCATGGCAAGCTTATGGAACAAGCATTTCAACCCTCTCCCCACTGCTCGGTCACAGTCCCCCTTCAATGCTGACCGGAATCCCTATATCTATTCTCACACCTCACCTAGTCTAGTATCCAGGCTGGTCGCACAGGTTGAAGAACTGAGCGAGATAAAGCCCGAACTATCAGTGCTTGTATGTCATCCGGAAGCCGGCTGGCCTCTTCCCTACTACTTTAGAGGCATCAAGCGCGCGGGGTATCCAACACAGCCTGAACAAATTGAAGCACAACTGAAAAGCGACGTCATTATTTGTGATGCGCAATACGATGATCAGCTCGCCCCGAAGCTTGGAGACAACTACATCGGCCCCGACATGATGAACCTCAGAGATAGGGTAATGTTGCATGTATACATTGAGCGAGAGCTCTTCTTCAAAATGGTTGAACTCCGATCTACTCCCTAGCAATGAATGGGAAATACCACAGGCTTGGAGCACACGCCATGGCCACTGAATTCCAGATCTTTATCTCAGGAACAAGCGAGACAAAGGCACACACCTGCGCCGCCGAGGCCTTACGTGATCTGGAATTACTTGAGGCCGAACTAAGCCGTTTCCGGGACGGCAGCGACATCTCACGCTTAAACCACATGCCTCCCGGAGAAAGCACGCCCATCGGCGATGCCACCTACGACTGCATCCATCTGGCCAAGCAGATACACGCAGCAACAAATGGCTCCTTCGATATCACTATCGGCCCCTTGTTGGCCGTGTGGAATAATCCCGACCACACACCTCGTCAACCTAGTGACTCCGAGCTTGCACGCGCACGAGCAGCCATCGGCATGGACAAGGTCCTGCTGGACAGGGATAACCGTGAGGCATCGGTGAGTTGTCCCGACATATGGCTGGACGTAGGCGGCATCGGCAAGGGATACGCCCTTGACCAAATGTCCTCCATTCTGCAAGCCAGCGGCATCAACAGCGCCCTGCTTGATGCCGGAGGCAGCACACTGCTTGCCTTTGGAGAAGGCCCTGATGGCGAGGGATGGCCCGTCGGCAGGGGCGAACCCCCCATGCCCGCCATTCATTTACAGGATCGAGCCCTAAGCGGCTCTGGATTCACCGAGAGAGGTGAACACATTATTGATCCGCGTGACGGCTTAAGAGTCAGCGCAAAAAAAAGGAATGCCTGGGCACTTGCACCCTTTGCCGCACTTGCTGACGCCCTCTCCACGGCTTTTCTTGTCATGAGCCAAAAGGAAATTATTACCTTTTGCGAAGATCATGATGACATTGAAGCCATCCTACCTGAATAAAGATGCACTCTGTTTCTGTGAACGCATGCCTCAAGCCACCTCATAAATTCACCCTAAGCAGGAAAAATGCCGCCACACACAAATAACAATGCGGGCAAACATGCCATCCGCCCAAACCTGATCGGATCATGGCTGCTTAATGGCCGGCGTTCCGTCACTTGGTGTGCGCTTATTGCGACTCTATCATCCAGCTTGCATCTGCTGGTGCGTAGCCTTGGAGCATACCAAAATCACTCCATCAAGATCATAGAAGAAGGCACCGAGACCATTGTAATCTACGAGTACTTCATCAAGTCATACTTCCTCGGTCTATGGTTACTGACTCCTGTATTTATACTTTACCTGATTCGCGCTCAACGTGAAGGCCTTCCTTTCAAGGGTGTTTTGATCGCCAGCCTTGCTGTATTTACCGCATGGATAACCTCAGAGATCATTCAAGCAGGCTCGTCTAGGCTAGAACTTGCAGGAGTGGAACCTTCACTAGCCAGCTCCGCCTTCAGACTGATTCTTATCGGCAGCATCATTCTCAGCCCACCACTGATCGTATTTCTCTACGGACGAGCCTCCCTACTCTCAAAATATATTCTCCGCCAATTCCTCACGCCGTTTGCCTATTGTTTCACTGGATTCATCATTATCTGGCTGATTATCGACCTGAGCGATAATGGCCCGGATTTCTTCGATGCCAAGGCGTCTCTTCTCACTGTGTTTCGCTATTACACAGTACAAATTCCACAGGTAGTGGTGATGATCCTGCCTATTACGTTGCTCCTTTCCCTGCTCTACTCACTGAGCAAGATGTCTAAATCCAACGAGATCATCTCGATGATCTCAGCAGGCCAAAGTCTACGCAGTATTCTTTCGCCGCTCTTTCTGTCCGGAATATACCTGTCGTTAATATCACTGGCACTCAACTATGAGTGGGCTCCTGAAGCTCAGGGTCGAAAAGAAGCCGTTATGTCATCGATGAAGGAAGAGGCCAAAGTATCAGGCAATAAGAAGCGTTACGCCGCCTATGGAAGACTCTACAGAAACCGTGAGGAGCACCGCACTTGGTTTGTGGGGCGTATTCCTTCTGACCTGGCTGGCGACAAGCTAAGCAACATCGAAATCTATCAATCTGACAATTCCGGGAACACAAAGACTGCTTACTTTGCTGAGAAAGCAGCCTGGAACTATTACACGAAAGATTGGCGGTTGATACGGGGCGCCGTCGTCTATTTTGATAACAGTGGTAACGTTATTAGTCAGGCCCGGTTCGACGTAAGAATGATTAGCACCTGGAGCGAAACTCCTTGGCAAATATTCAGCGGAAGCCTCATACCGGAGCAACTAGGAATACCCGGGCTATCCTTTCACATAGCCACAAATACTGATCAACCTGAAAAGCTGCTGGCGCCGTTCAAAACACACTGGCACTATCGCTGGGCT
>CALCSP010000136.1 GCA_937893785.1 uncultured Verrucomicrobiales bacterium | reverse complement strand
TGCTGCATCTCCCTTGATAGCTACTGCCTTATCGCCGGGAGCGATACGCAAGCGCAGGGCTTTTGTGGCTTTTGCAATTTCGAGTGTGCGTGAAAAAACTGTTGTTTCCCCCATGGTTTCATAACCCGGCAGTTCCCTGATTTCGGTCGCGCCAACGGTATAGCGGATGACGGCTCGGTTACCGTGCAGGTAAAGGCCCTTATAGTGAGCCCAGTCCCGAGGCAGAGGGCCGTATGGCTTGCCGTCACGCCCTAAGAATCTTGGATCTTCAAAGCTGCCGTCTGCGGGTCGTCCCACGCCGGGGCCAACCGGGTTTTCAAAGGCTTTGTCCCCCACAAGTGAGGCATGGCTGCCGTGAGACTGGTCAAAGGCTATGCCTCTCCAGTCAATATATCCGTTGCCTTCCCAGGCTGCTGCCACCCGCATTGTATCGTGATCGTAAAGCATCCACTTGTTACCCCGTGCAATGCCGCCAGGGCCTTCATCAAGGCGCACGGCGATTCCCTTGTAGGCAATATTTCCTCCCGCAACCTGTATGGTCCAGAATTGAACTGGGCCGTAGTTCATTTTTTTCCATTTTGGATCTCCGGCACCGAACAAGGTCGGTGCTTTTGGTCCTAGGCCAAGTCCACGCGGCAAGGACTCGATATAGGCTTCGTCAGCTTCGACGTATTGTGAAGGATTCTGCTTTTTGATGAAAGTTTCCCTGATGTAGTGAATGACATCCCATTTCTGCTGAGGTGTCATCCATGGTTGAGCGACCATCAGGTTAAAACCATTGGTGAGCGTGTTATACATGGAGAGGGGATCTTTGCCGTTTTTAAATTCTCCATTGTGAAAGCGCAGTGCCGTGGGTAGAGTTCCCTCCAGCTTGTCTGTGCCATGGCACGTAATGCACAGGCCGTTATAGATCCTGGCTCCACGATCAAGGCTGTTATGATCCCAAGCATTTACGATACGTGCGTGGTCGGCGTCACCAAGTTCATTGATGGTAACATTACCAATGGTAATTTGAGACTTATCCCCGTGTATGGAAACGTTGCGGGCAATAAAGCCGTTTTTCACATGCAGGGCATTTCCTTGGCTGTTCTCACCGGTTTTTTGAGGCGACCAATTAAAGTCCGGTGTGTTGGTTTCTGCGACTTTTCCGGAAACACTAAGAGTGGTTTCCTTGTCACTTAGAGCACGTTTCCAAAAGCGAACATTACTTATCTCACCCTTAAAATCCCCTCCAAAATCAGCAGTGCAGGCACCAATCTGAAAGAGGGCTCCTGCTGGATCAGGTCTTTTAAATCCAGACTCGCTTGCGATCTGCTTGCCATCAAGAAAGAGTTTTGTGGTTCCACCCTCATTAACGATGGCCGCTTCATGCCATTTGCCGTCACTGACCCTGCCTCCACCATCAATGTCTCCGAGCCAGCCGATGTCATAGGTTAAACGACCTTTCCGAATAAAAAGCGCCTTGCCATTCTCGA
>CALCSP010000135.1 GCA_937893785.1 uncultured Verrucomicrobiales bacterium | reverse complement strand
GTGATCGCTGGGGTATCCGCGCACATTATAAAATTGACGATGGAATACTCACGAGAACTGACCACGAACCGGAAAAAACCGCACGCACTTTCCTCAAGGACTCCGCCTTTCACAATGTAATTTTCCGCTTCGATTTCCGCTTTGACGGAGCATCGGAAATTCGACTCATGACCGGTGGTGGTGGTGGATACAACACGGTTACCCAGATTTCCCCGAAACATTTTCAAGTCAATACGGCAAAACGAAACAACGAATTCTCACCGTCAACGCAGGGAGAGTGCGCCTACGATTTCAAGAAGGGGAAATGGTATACCATGACGGTGGAGTTTCACGATGAGGAAGTCGTTGCCCATGTAGGCAAGGAACACTTCGTGATTGGAAGCCATCCTATCATCAATACCGAACGCACTTACCTAGCTTTTCAGGTTAGTGGAACAGGAGCCAGCTTCGACAATTTTTGCGTTTGGAAATCAGTCCTAAAGAAAGGCTGGCGAAAAAAGAAGGATGAACTGACCGCTTCTCAAAATTCGCGCCCCCCAGCCTTCAAGCGGGATGCCCGGGAACGCTACGAGCTCATCATGCTCAACCTGAAGGATAAACTAAGTCGCAACGACCCTCAATACCGGAATTTGGTTACTCACCATGCAAATCTTCAAGCAGATCTAAAGTCAGCTTACCCGGAAGCCTTCCTGACTCATAAGGAACTCTCAAAGAGAATCGCCAAGGAGCGTATCAAGTTCAGGGAAAAAAATCTCCGCTATAAGGAAATGGAAAGGGCCGTTAACAAAGCCCGGCAAAAAGAAAAAGAGTACATTCATTCCAAGAACGCGGAACTGGAACAGCTCCCCAAACATCTTTATTACGCCGCCTATGAACAACACCGCAGGACTATGACTCGCGATGCCAACCTAAAGAGACTGGAAAAACACACCGCCTCGCTGGAAGCGGCCCTGCACAGCACTTTTCCAAAAGCGTTTCAGAATGTCGAGGAACTGGTCGTGCAACGAAAAGCATATGCCTTAAGCCTTAAAGACAATGAAAATTTCTCGATGCGGCGCAAAGCGATTGCGCAGGCCAATGATGCAATCAAAGATTATCTTTTCCAAAAGGAGCCCGTTCTCAAACAGCTTGCTGGGCGCAGAATGGCCATACTTAAAGCGCAAAACCAAGAAAGAAACCGTCGCTGAAAAACAGCTACAATCGGCATGTATTCCAACTTCTCGTCGATGGACGATCATAACCGGCAAAACACTATTCCAGAGCTAAACAAGGGAAAAATTTACATTACGCCAAGTGATTGATACTATTTGGAAATATTCACCGTGTATCACTCCATCTGTTTTTTTCGATCCCGATTCATTGCCCATAAGTGCCGTCTCTTTTTCCTGCTCCTGATCACTTGTTCATGGTCAGCATCTTCAGGAGAAACCATCCGGTTTAACCGTGATATCCGCCCTATTCTTTCAGAAAACTGTTTCGCGTGCCATGGGCAAGACACAAAAAAGCGCAAAGCCAAACTACGTCTTGATCAAAGGGAGGCTGCCGTAGCCGAGCACGATGGCATCAGGGCTATTATGCCAGGAAACCTGGAAGAAAGTGAGGCTTGGGCCCGAATCATCTCAGAAGACAGGGATGAGGTCATGCCTCCTTCCGATTCACACAAAAAACTTTCCGACAAACAAAAGGAAACTTTACGCAAATGGATTCTGCAGGGAGCAGAATACGAGAAACACTGGTCCTTTATCTCTCCGGTCAAACCTGCAGTTCCACAATCCGGAATCAATCCTATTGATGCCTTCCTCCAAGAACGCCTCGCAGCTGAAAATCTTAAGCCCTCACGCATAGCAGAACCGGCAACCCTCGTCCGGCGGATTCACCTAGATCTCACAGGATTACCACCAAGCCCTAAGGATGTTGATGCATTCCTTTCGGATAAATCCTCAAAGGCAGTGGAAAATTTAATCGCGAAGTTGATGAAGAAACCAGCCTACGGAGAACACATGGCACGGTACTGGTTGGATCTAGCACGTTATGCCGACACGCATGGCCTACATCTGGATAATGAGCGATCGATGTGGCCATATCGCGACTGGGTAGTGCGAGCTTTCAATCAGAACATAAAGTTTGACGAATTCACCCGTTGGCAACTGGCAGGTGACCTCCTGCCAAAAGCCACGATGGACCAGAAAATTGCTTCAGGATTCAACCGTTGCAATGTGACCACCGGTGAGGGCGGCAGTATCAATGAGGAATGGATTTATCGCTATGCCGTGGAACGCACCTCAACGGTAGCTGAAGTATGGATGGGGCTTACTGCAGGCTGTGCAGTATGCCACGACCACAAGTTTGATCCCATTTCGACAAAGGAATACTACTCAATGTATTCCTTTTTTCATAGTGCTGCCGACCCGGCAATGGATGGCAACAAGATCGACACACCCCCTGTCCTGCGAGTCCCAAAGGAGGGAGCATTACAACTCCAAGCCGAATTGGACTTGAAGATTGCGCGCGTCGACAAGCTGATTGTCGCCGCGGTCGAAAAAATCAAGTATCTTGACCCGGCAGAAATAAAGCCGGCACCTAAACCGGCAATTAAGGAAACCATTTGGTTCGAGGATGGTTTTCCCCAGGGCAAGATTGAAGCCACTGGACCGCCACTAAAATTGATTACCAAAGAAGAAGGGCCGGTATTCAGTGGCAATCTGGCCATTAGGCGTATTGCCAACAATGCAACTGGTCAGGATGTCTATTCAGGAGGGAAATTCACCGTGCCAAAAAACGGTACCTTTTTTGCCTATTGTTATCTTGATCCGGCAAACCCTCCCGAAGCCGTCATGGTGCAGTTCAATGTGGGCGGGTGGAATCACCGCGCCGTCTGGGGAGCCCACGACAAAATTGGCTGGGGCAAGGTCAATACTTTCGAGCGTGTTGTCATGGGGCCTATTCCGGAAAAAGGCAAATGGGTGCGGCTTGAGTTTGCCGCAGACAAGTTGGGCCTGAAGCCGGGCACCACGGTCACCGGTTATGCTCTTACCCAATTTTCCGGAACTATGGGTTGGGATCACTTTGGCATTTCCTCAACCACTGACCCAGCCAAGGATCCAGACTACTCATGGCAGGCTTGGAAAAAACAGCCTGAAACAGCGCGCCATCTAGAACTAAACCCGGAGCTACAAAAGCGCTTCAAGGGAAAAGCTCCCGAAAAATGGACAGCGCAAGAGGAGAGTGAATTGCAAAAATATTGGCTTGGGCAGAAATACCTGGGCGCCCGGAAACAACTCGAGCCACTGAAAGCCGAAAAAGCAGAGCTTGTGAAAAAGAAAGCGGCAATTGAAAAGGATACGGCCATCACTTTCATCATGGCAGATCTTCCAAAGGCACGAGAAAGCTTTGTCATGATTCGCGGTGAATACAATAACCCTGGGGAAAAAGTCAGCCGTGACGTTCCCGGCTTCTTACCGGCGCTTCCCCCAAAACCGGAAAATCGCGACTACAACAGGCTAGATCTCGCCAACTGGCTCGTCGATGGCCGGCACCCGCTCACTGCGCGGGTCGCGGTGAATCGTTTCTGGCAGCAGTTCTTCGGCACAGGACTGGTTAAAACCAGCGCTGATTTCGGTACCCAGGGCCAATTGCCAAGTCACCCTGAGCTGCTTGACTGGCTGGCCACACAATTCGTGGAAGATGGCTGGGATGTGCAACGCCTTGTAAAGCGGATACTTACCAGTCATGCCTATCGTCAAGTATCCAAAGCCACGCCCGCACTGCTAGAAAAGGACCCGGACAACCGCCTGCTGGCAAGGGGGCCACGACACCGATTAGATGCCGAAGTTCTGCGCGACCAGGCGTTAAGCCTCGGTGGCCTGCTCGTAGCCAAACGTGGCGGCCGAGGAGTACGGCCCTATCAACCTCCTAATATCTGGGAACCGGTGGGTTTTGCCTCCAGTAACACCCGCAATTACAAGCGCGGCAAGGGTGAGGATCTTTACCGCCGCAGCATTTACACCTTTCTGAAGAGAACTGCGCCACCCCCTTTTATGGCAACCTTCGATGGTCCTAATCGGGAGCAGAGCTGCTCAGTGCGGGGACGCAGCAACACTCCTATGCAGGCTCTGCAGTTAATGAATGACATCCAGCACGTGGAAGCAGCACGCAACCTTGCCCAGCGTATCATTAAGGAGGGGGGCGCTAAGGATGAAGAACGCATTTGCTGGGCATGGCGCACAACAACTTCCCGCCATCCCGAGCCAGCGGAAATACGAATCATGCTGGACCTGCTCACCGAACATCGCCAGCGCTTTCGCGATGATCTGGAAGCCTCCCAAAAACTGATCAGCTACGGTGAGAGTGTCGCGGACAAGAAAATCATGCCACAGGAACTCGCATCGTGGACTCTCGTAGCAAACCTGCTCCTCAATCTGGATGAGGTCGTGAACAAAAACTGAATTTTCTAATGGATCCCGCCACCGAATATCATCAATTTCAATCTCGCCGTAGATTCTTCCAGGGCGCCGGCTTAAAGGTCGGTGGTATCGCCCTAGCCCAGCTTCTTGGAAAAGAAAACCATGCTGCGGCCAAGCCGACTCCCGATGGAGACATACACCCGGCACTGCCCGGGCTACCCCACTTCGCACCAAAGGCAAAAAACCTTATCTATCTTCACATGAATGGGGCGCCCGCCCAGCAGGACCTTTTCGACTACAAGCCGCAAATGGAAAAGTTTTTCGACAAGGAATTGCCTGACTCCGTGCGCAATGGACAGCGGATCACCACAATGACCAGCAGACAGAAACGCTTTCCGGTCGCGCCAAGCAAGTTTGCCTTTGAGCGCTGCGGCAAATCCGGCATCCTGATGAGCGAGCTTGTGCCCCACATGAAAGGCATTGCCGATGATATCACCATGATTAAGTCGGTCCATACCGAGGCTATTAACCACGATCCGGCGTGCACCTTCGTGATGACAGGAAGTGAAGTTCCGGGCAAACCCAGTCTTGGTTCCTGGCTCAGCTATGGTCTGGGCAGCGAAAGCCAAAATTTACCGGCCTTTGTCGTCCTCACCCCAACCGTAAAAAATCCCAGCCAGGCACTTTTTACCAGGATGTGGACCAGCGGCTTTCTTCCCTCGAAATTTGACGGCGTCAAGCTTCGCAGTGCGGGAGATCCGGTATTGTATGTAAAGAATCCCCCCGGGGTTTTACCTGCTGACAGACGCGTAATGCTAAATGCACTTGGCAAGTTAAACCAGAAGAGCTTCGAGCGATTCGGCGATCCGGAAACACAAACCCGGATTGCTCAGTATGAGATGGCCTTCCGCATGCAAACCAGTGTTCCCGAATTGACGGATCTCAGCAAGGAAAGCAAGGAAACACTAGAAATGTATGGCCCTAATGTCGAAAAACCAGGAAGCTTTGCCCAATCAGCAATACTCACCCGGCGACTAATCGAGCGAGGCGTGCGAGTCGTGCAGATTCTTCACCGTGGACGGGATCAGCACAGCAACCTTCCAAAAGACATCAAAAATCAGTGCCTTGATGTTGACCAGCCCACAACCGCCCTGATAAAGGATCTTAAGCAGCGAGGAATGCTCAAGGACTCCTTGGTTATTTTCGGTGGCGAGTTCGGCCGCACTGCCTACTGCCAAGGCAAGCTAACAAGAGAAAACTATGGTCGTGACCATCACCCCAGAAACTTTTGCATGTGGATGGCCGGTGGCGGTATCAGGGCGGGTATGACTTATGGGGAAACGGATGACTTTAGCTATAACGTCACAGCAGACCCAGTGCACCTCAACGAGTTAAACGCCACCATCCTGCACTGTATGGGCATTGACAACCATCGCTTCAGCGTGCCTTTCCAAGGTCTTCAACAGCGCCTTACCGGCGTTGAAAACGCCTACCCCGTGAAGCGGATTCTGGCTTAATCTTGAGGTTACGCCATATTGAGCCATTTTTCGTCCAAGGCACACCTAATACTTGGAATGAACACCTTCGCTAATATTTGCAAAGCAATCCGCCAATGGGCGGATTCCGACTACCTGCCGGAAAGTCAAAAGGTGGAAGAGGACAACCGCTTCGATTTCCCTAGACTTGTCCCATATATTTTTCTTCACCTAGGGTGCCTGCCGGTATTTTTCGTTGGCTGGAGTTGGTTTGCTGTCGGAGCTGCTTTCTTTTTATACCTCTTGCGGATGTTTGCCATAACTGGGTTTTATCATCGCTATTTTTCTCACCGTTCTTTCCAAACCTCGCGATTTATGCAGCTTGTTTTTGCCGTAATTGGCAACACCGCAATGCAAAGAGGAGCACTCTGGTGGGCATCCTCACATCGACACCATCACTCCCATTCAGACCTCGAAGCAGACAAGCACTCCCCTCGCCAGCGTGGCTTCATCTGGTCACATATTGGATGGCTGACCTGCCGCAAAAATTTCCCAACCGACTACGGTAAAGTAAAAGACTTCGCACGTTATCCGGAATTGGTTTTTTTAAACCGTTTTGATTTCCTCATCCCCATTTTCTATGGGGCAATGCTTTTAGCCATAGGTAGCCTTCTTGGTAAATTTGCTCCAGGTCTTTCCACAAATGGACCACAACTCTTTGTGTGGGGATTTTTTATCAGCACTGTATTCTTGCTCCACGCCACACTTTTCATCAATTCACTCGCCCACATGATCGGAAAAAGACGATTTAAGACCAAAGATGATAGTCGCAACAGTTCGCTCCTTGCTATAGTTACCCTCGGAGAAGGGTGGCACAACAATCACCATCGCTATGCCCATTCCACCAGACAGGGTTTTTATTGGTGGGAAATTGATGTTACTTACTACCTTTTGCTTCTGATGGCTCGATTGGGACTGATCTGGAATCTTAAAAAAGTTCCGGAATCTGTGTATGAAGAAGCGCGTGTGCTCAAGACCAATCAGGGGCACCCCGCCCAGGACTAAATCCAATCCATTATTGCTTTGTCACGCATTGCCATTATAGGAAGCGGCATATCCGGTCTCGGCTGTGCCTGGTTTCTGCACCGAAAACATCAGGTTACAATTTTCGAAGCAGGTGATCATGTTGGCGGTCATAGCAACACTGTCACTGTGAATGAAAGCGGACGGTCTATACCAATAGATACAGGATTTATGGTCTATAATGACGTGACCTATCCCAACTTGATTCGCCTCTTCAATCTTCTTGATGTTCCAACCAAGCCAACATCAATGTCATTCAGCGTACATCATGGCCCAAGCGGGGTTGAATGGAACGGCAAAGGACTAAATACCTTGTTTGCTCAGCGCAAAAACCTCCTAAACCTCAGGCACTGGCGGTTTTTTCTTCAACTAAACCGATTTAACAAAGAGGCAGTAACTGCAATTAATGAGCCAAAATGGCACCATCTAAACTTAGCGGAATATGTAGACATTCGTGGTTATGGCAGTGATTTCCTCGAACGTTATTTGATACCAATGAGTTCGGCAGTCTGGTCCACGCCACCTGAGAAAATGCTCCAATTCCCAGCAATCACACTACTGCGTTTCTGGTATAACCACGGTTTTCTGGGTCTTTCCACCCAACATCCATGGCGCACAGTTGAAGGTGGATCACGGGAATACGTCAAACGTTTAACCGAGTCAATTCAGGCGCGAATACATACTCAAACGCCGGTCAAAAGTTTGCACCGATCAAACGGGAAGGTCCTCATCGAAACCAAATCCTATGGCATTCAGGATTTTGACCAAGTGATTCTAGCAACACACGCGCCACAATCTCTTGAATTACTTAATGAACCTACTGCACTTGAGCGTGAAATACTTTCCCCATTTGCTTACCAACCAAACAAGGTAAAGCTGCATACCAATCCCCAGGTTATGCCAACAACACAACGCTGCTGGGCCTCATGGAACTATCGCACTGATGGAAACGCCACCCGCTCCCGTCCCTCTATTCACTACTGGATGAATAGCCTTCAGGGAGTATCGCAAAGCCAAAACTACTTCGTTTCACTCAATTCAGGTTCGACTATTCCAGAAAATCTCTGCTTGAAGAAAATTGACTATGAACATCCTTTATTTGATCTGGAAGCAATCAATGCTCAAGAGCGAATCAAGGAGCTCAATGACCCCAACCATTCCACCGGAACCTTTTTCTGTGGCGCCTGGACCCGCTATGGTTTTCATGAAGATGGCCTTTTATCTGCCGTCAACCTTTGCCGGACCCTACTGAAAGGAGACCCTTGGGAACTTCGATGAAATCTGGCATCTACCAGTGTAAAGTTGGGCACCGGCGCTTCGCGCCCAAACAACATTCGTTTAATTACCGCCTATTCCTATTAGATCTTAATTTGGAGGAACTTCCCGCATTGCATCGCAGATTGCTCCTGTTTAGCCACAACCGATTTAATGTCTTCAGTTTTCGAGATAGCGATCATCTTGATACCGGAGCAGGAACTGATCTAAGAACCAATTTAGCCAAATGGTTAAATGAGCAGGGTGTATTGCTTAAAAATGATGAACAGATCCGTCTGGTTACCCTTCCGCGTATCTTCGGTTATGTTTTTAATCCAGTATCTTTTTATTTCATCAGTGACGCAGCAGGCTCCACCAAGAGTGTTGTCGTAGAAGTGTGTAACACATTCGGCGAATTAAAGCCTTATCTTATTCAAAGTCCGGAGAAGCCAGGATTCTTCCGGCTAGTAGCGCCAAAAAACTTTTATGTCTCCCCTTACAGCAAGGTAACCGCTGAATTTGATTTCCAAATTAGAGTGCCGAACGGTCAGGGACTGGAAATTACTATCCATACTCGAGAAAACGGAAAAGCGATTCTCACCAGCCGGATACATGGAGAGCGCAAAGAACTTACCAACTTTCGGCTGCTGTGGTTTGTGATTCGCTATCCTTTTCTCACCTTGAAAGTTATTTTCGGTATTCACTGGCAAGCTTTGAAATTATGGTTGAAACGCGTTCCTTTCTTTCGAAAGTCTGCAAGCCCTGAATCTCAAACCAATATTTATCGACCTCACCGGACAATTATTGAATCAGGTCGCGATAGAAATTCATGAGTGCCTCCTCAAACACACCTCCCGACACGTCCCCTGCCCCCACCTCCGATATCAATCCCAAATCGGATAACGGGGACTGGTTACAGGCGCTCCTGCAGAAACCGCTGCTTGCTACTCTGGCGAAGTTTCGCATCGGCAGAATGAACATCAAGATGCCCGATGGTTCTGTTCAAAATTTCGGGGCGACAAACGGCGATGGACCAATGGCCGAAATTATCGTCCACGATTCAGGGTTTTTCCGCAAATGTGTGCTCTACGGCAACATTGGCCTTGGGGAATCCTACATGGATGGTGACTGGGATACTCCTGACATTGCCTCCGTAATTGAGTGGTTCATTTTTAATTTGCATGCCGATCAAAAAGCCAAAGGATCTTCTCAAAAGTTCAAGTTGCTCGGACTACTACGGGTCCTCGATCGCATTCGTCACAGGCTGCGCAATAACAGTAAAACCCTGAGCCGCCGTAATATCGAAGAGCATTATGACTTGGGAAACGACTTCTATAAGCTGTGGCTGGATCCATCAATGACGTATTCCTCGGCAAAATTTTCCCATGCCAAGCAAACACTGGAATCCGCGCAGTCTGAGAAATACGACGCGTTGTGCCGAAAGCTCCAACTAAATCCCAGTGACCATGTGCTTGAAATAGGCTGTGGATGGGGAGGGTTTGCCATTTACGCGGCAAAAAAATACGGGTGCAAAATCACAGGACTAACCATTTCCCAAGCGCAACATGATGAAGCAGTGCACCGTGTTGAGAAAGCTCAACTTCAAGACCGAATCGAAATTCGGATGGAAGACTACCGCGATGTAAAAGGCCGGTATGATAAAATTGTCTCTATTGAGATGCTCGAGGCTGTCGGTGACAAGTTCCTCGAAACATGGTGTGGGAAATGCAATGATATTTTGACTCCTGAAGGACTGCTAGGCGTTCAGATGATCACCGTTCCTGATTGCGACTACGCTACACTAAAACGCGGTGCTGACTGGATCCAGAAGCATATATTTCCAGGTTCGCTGCTCTTAAGCATTGATCGGATGAATACAGCCATGATGCGCACCGGAAACCTATTCCTCCATAACCTTGAAGACATTGGCTCCTCTTATAGCCGTACCTTGGGCGAATGGTATTCCAACTTTAATACAAATCTTGATGCAGTCCGTGCACTTGGTTTTTCCGAACGCTTTCTTCGGAAGTGGAACTATTACCTAAAGTATTGTCAGGCGGCATTCGCCTCTCGGAACATCAGTGTTGTTCAGGGAGTCTACACGCGCCCTGCCAATGCCAGAACCCTTACCCACGAATCTGGACTGAACCTCTAGCATATTCAGCGGATGTCCTCAGTCATGCCCGAGCACTCCAGTCCCAAGGTTCAGGGACAAAAGGCAGCCCCGGATAAAGAAAAACGCGGGTTTTGGCAACGGCGACTGATCCAACCCATTCGCAACCAACTGACCCAAGGTGTATCTGTAAAAGCGATAGCAATAGGAATTGCTGTCGGTGCTGTGTGCGGCATTTTTCCGGTCCTGGGTACGACCACTGTTCTTACCACCCTATTTGCTTTTTTATTGAAGCTGAACCAGCCGGTCGCCCAAGCCATTAATTTTCTTGTCTACCCACTGCATATTGCGCTCATCCCTGCCTTCATCCGGTTTGGAGAATTTCTATTTGGAGCAGATCCCATACCGTTTTCTATATCTCCAATGTTGAAGCAGTTTTCCGATGCGCCCATAGATTTTTTATATCAGTTCAAGGCAACGTTCATACATTGTATAACCGGTTGGCTTGTTGCTGCTCCATTTATTGCAGCTTTGATCATCTTGATGGTGACCCCGGTATTAAAATCAGCGGCATTGCGTCTGACCTCCAAAAAAACAAAGTCCTCCTTATAATGAATCCTATTTGGCTTTTGCCTATAAGCGCCATCTTTCTGGCTCTGCTTTTTGCATGCGCATGGCGTTTCGGCAACAAATGCAATAACTACTCCGTTGTAGATGGAATTTGGGCACTCTCCTTTTCTGGAATGGCTCTCCTCTATGCAGTTGGGGGAACAGGCTGGCCATTGCGCCGTATAATGATCGCCGGTCTCATTATCACATGGAGTCTTCGGCTGGGTATCTTTTTATGCCTGAGAATCATGCATCATCACCCTCAGGAAGATCCCCGCTACGCTGTTCTTCGCAAACGCTGGCAAGGTCTTGCTTTAAAGAGAAAATTTTTCGCTTTCTTCATGGCACAGGCGCTTCTCGTATGGCTGTTGATGCTCCCGGTTTTCTTTATATGTAATAATACTGAAACCGCATTTTCTCCTCTGGAGATAGCCGGGGTGTGTCTTTGGATCATAGGCCTTTTGGGTGAAACGATTGCTGATAGACAATTGAAAAATTTCAAACGGGAAAATGCAAAACAACCCCAATCCCTCTGCTGCAAAGGACTGTGGAAATATTCTCGTCACCCGAATTACTTTTTCCAATCACTGTTGTGGTGGGGCCTATTCCTATGCACTTTACCCATTGGAGGTGGATGGATTGCAATCCTTGCGCCAATGGCCATGCTATTCTGTATCCTGCGCGTAACAGGAATACCTCTTACAGAAGAACTTGCCCTACAAAAACGCGGGGATGCTTACCGGCAATACCAGCAAACCACCAGCGCCTTTATCCCCTTGCCACCAAAAAAATACAAAGAAAAACCTGTATCCTGATATCGTGAGCTTTCTTAATAATATTCTTGCCCGCGGGTTATTGCCCGATCCTCTTGTCCGGTTCGGAATCCGGCGCCGTCTCGCCCAAACCTTAAGAGAATTTGTCAGCGACAATCCTGATGAGCAGAAGGCCAGTGCCATGAAGCACGTCAGTGATCTCAAGAATAGCCCGGTTGCCATCAATACGGACGAAGCCAATGAGCAGCACTATGAGGTGCCCTCCTCATTTTATCGATATTGCCTAGGGCCACGCCTGAAATACAGCAGTGCCCTGTTTCAAAATCCACGCGAATCACTCGCTGAGGCAGAAGAAAACATGCTCAAGTTAACATGCAAGCGTGCCGGCATTCAGAATGGGGACACGATCCTTGAGCTGGGTTGCGGATGGGGTTCACTTTCCTTGTGGATGGCTGAGCATTATCCTGCATCGCAGATTACCGTTGTATCCAACTCTGCATCCCAAAAGGAGTATATTGATGGCGTGGCAGTCAGCAAAGGGTTCAAGAACCTGACTGTTCGAACAGAAAACATGATTACCTATCAGGGTGAAGGCAGTGAACACTTCGACCGGGTTGTATCAGTTGAAATGTTTGAACACATGAAGAACTACGGTGAACTGATGGCAAGAATAACAGAATGGCTCAGGCCGGGAGGCAGCCTGTTTGTACACATTTTCACCCACCGCGTTGCGCCATATCACTTCGAAGTCAGAGACGACGACGACTGGATGGCAAAGTTCTTCTTTACCGGCGGCCAAATGCCCTCGGATGACCTGCTTTTATATTTCCAGGAAGGACTACGCATCAGGAAACACTGGAATGTCAGCGGCAAGCATTATCAGCTCAC
>CALCSP010000134.1 GCA_937893785.1 uncultured Verrucomicrobiales bacterium | reverse complement strand
CTTGGTGTCCCGAGCCTCCTCCCCATTCACCGGGGAACGGTGCCCTGCCGTCCGCCCCACCGCTGCCCTCGGGGGGCTCCCGGTCCTCACTCCCTGGCCCTCCCGCAGGCGTTCCTCCTGCTGCTGGGTCTTGATCCAGCGAAGTGCCTGAAGCACCTGCTTATCATAACCGGCCTTGCCACCGGCCTTGCGCATGCGTGAAACGCGGTCCGCAGCATTACAGCGGCCTTTCATTACACTTGGAACTCCCATCCCGCCGCCGAGACCGTCACCAAAACCCCCTCCGCCAAAGCCGTTTCCGAATGATGAACCGAGATCGGGAGAATCAATGTCGGTAAGTGCGGGAACGGATACCGGGGATGCTTTGGCTGCAGAGATCACGTTGCTCGGGCTGGAGGAAGGGCGTGAAGGCTTTTGTCGCACGCTCTGTTGAAATTGTTTCTTTTCGACCACGGCTTTCTGCTCTCCCTGAGTGGCAGAAACGATCAACTCAATCTCCTCTTCCTGCAGGGCAACGATTGTCCACCATGCTAGAAGTACAAAGAGCAGGGCAACAAGACCCAACGAGATACCAAGTGAGATGGCCTTATTACGGTTGGCCAGCTTTTGGGAGAGCGTCTCCATGGCATTTTCATCCAAGATGGCGGTATTGCCGACCGTGGAGGGAGCCTGAGCATATGCAGGATCGGCTATGTAACCTTGCTGTGCCGCATTCTCGAAGGCTGTGGGCGGTTGTCCATAACCTGAGGCTTGTTGTTGCTGGTAAGGATTGTTCGGATCGTGAGGCTGCTGCTGCATGAAACTAATAAATTTGGGGGTCGGTCTATGGTAAATCGATTCTGATTAATGCTTCTGAATGGCTTTACTGTTTTTAAGATAACTGTTTGTTGCCATTCTGCCAAGTGCCTATTCATGCACTCGGGTGGCTTTGTCATATTGGATGCTCTTCGACTCTGATGCCTGATTTTTTGGGCGAGTCGGTTGCTTTTTTATGGTAATTATAATCAAATATGGCAGGCTTCCTTGGGAAGGAGCGGATCATCAGCAAATACCAATTACCAAGATGCTCCTCGCACAAAGGAGATATTCACAAAGTTTTTGCGGGCATTTTACAAATTTGTTTTCTCTGTAATGAGCCTGGATGAAGCCGGGAGGTTAGTTTTTTTGGAACCTGTTGCCTATGGACTAAATCAACGCACGTTGAGCACTCCCTGCATGATACGCCAGTGCCCCGGGAAGGTGCAAAGGAAAGGGTATTCACCCTTGGGTAGGGCTGTCAGCTTAAGGGTTGCACTCGTGCCGGGATCAAGCAGGCCTGTTGCGTCGATGACCTCCTTGGTTTGCGGAACGTAGCCTATCTCGATGGCATTAGGCGCGGTGATGAGCTTGTCTGCGGCTGCTCCCAGCCGTTGCAAGGAGCCGGGCTTGCCCAAGACAAAGTTGTGTTGCAAAAGGTCGGGGTTGGCAACAATGATCGCGATGGGTTTGTCCGCCTTGGCTTCAAGTGAGGACTGGTCAAACTTGAGTCCTTCCACGGCATTGATCTTGAGTATCTGATGGGTCTTTGCAAGTTCTGCAGGATCCCCGTCGAGTTGTTTCATGACGACCTTGGGCTTGCCTATGGTATTCTTGATCCGATTACCCAGCTCGGTCGGATTGACTGCAATCTCATTAAGCACTCGGGAGAACTGCACGGCTGAAGTATGTGTGGCGAGGTTGGCGGCAACAATCGACTCGGTATCCTCGCCAATGTCGATACCCTGGCCGGCATCAAGCTGGATCAGCTCAATGTCGTCATAGTAACCTTTTCCTTTAGCAGACCCCCAGCCACCAAACAGGCAGTTAATACTGATCGAGCCGCGGTCATCGGTCCTGAACCTGACGCTTACCTTTTTCCAGTCACTGTCTCCTTTAACCTGTGCGGTGCGTGGCTGTCCGGGAAGGGCATGAATGTTTAGCTGCGCCCCTGGGCCTGTTGCCCCTTCTGTTTTCAACCAGGCGCTGAGAAGGTAACTGGTGCGCTTTTTTACTTTGAGATCAAAGTGCATGGACGTATTGGCACCGTTCTCTGACTCAATCATCAGGGCATAACCCTTGCCTCCGCGACCCGGCTGGACGACACGGTGCTTGGCGCTGCCTCCGTAGTTGCGTACGCGCCATTGCTTTGGCAAGTCACCGCTAACTGCTTCGAAACCGGGATTAAGGATAAGGTTGTTCTTGGGAATCTCGACAGGCTTTGGTGCTCCGGTTGCTGCGGCAGCCTTGGACTCGGCCAATGCTGCAAGGAGATAACCTGAGCCGTGCCTTGCTGATGCCATCTGGAAGGCGGTCGGCAACCAGCGATCCCCTGTAATACCCGCATCCTTTCGCATGGAGTAAAGCACACGGCCGATCGATTCATTCGAGGGCATCTCAGAGAGAGCCAGCAGAGCATCTTTGCGCACCTGAGGGTCTTGGTCTTTTTGTGCACTGTTTAAAATTGAAGAGGACATGGAGCCGTCACGTGATGCGACGGAAGCGGCGGCGCGCCTAACGCCCGGAGATTGATGGGCAAGCCCGTCCGCGACGGCTTGTGCATCAACGGCACCGAGCCCGTGCAGGGCCCAAAGTGCATGGATGGCACCACCTGCTATTCCAATGGCATCGGGTTGTGACTCCTTGATGATTGCTTTGAGAGTCGGCACGAAAGCGTTTTTGTCGCCACTCTCGACAATGAGTCTTTGTGCATGCATGCGCCAGAGCATGTTGTCACTTTGAAGTGCAGCGAGCAACTGGGCCGGTTCTTTCTTTGACAGGTCAAAGGTTTGGCTTGGCTTGCTGCCCTTTGCGGTGAATCGGTAAATTCTGGTTCTCGTGTAGTCCCGCAGTGGTGATTCAAAGGCATTGCCCTTACCCCTCTTTGCATCAAATCCGCCTCGTCCACTATTGGGAGTCGGGTTATGCTGGATGAGAAAACTATACCAATCACTCATCCATATGGCGCCATCGGGGCCGACTTCAGAATAGATTGGAGAGAACCATTCGTCTGCAGAGGCGACGAGATTCCAGCCGTTTTCGGCGACAAAATGAGATCCTTCCGGCTTGATTTGTGCCCTGTAGACCAGATTGCCTGTTGGAGCATTAACCAATGCGGTGCTATTCCACCATTCGCGCGGAAAGCTTCTCGCAGTATAGAGATGGTGGCCTGCAGCAGCGGTAAATCCGCCAAACACGTCCACCTGTCGGTAATTGGGAGTGATGGGGAAAAACTTTTTGTTGGAATCAATGCCCGGCAATGAACCGGGCTGATCAAGGCCTTCAAAGCGCTCATAGTGTGTTCGTGCAATCGGCAAGTAAACACTGGATTGGTTATTGGCGGTGGAAATGAAGACATCATTGTTTTCGGAGAAGCCCAGCCCCCAAGTGTTGTTTGAGGTGCGTCCAAGGTATTCAAGTTCTGAACCATCCGGCTTAAACCTGTAGACCCCCTGACCGAAACGATGCTGTTTATCGCCAACTTTACCGTTAAATCCGGCATATCCCATCACGCCCCAGATCCAGTTATCAAAACCATATTTAAGGTTGGATGGACCGGCATGGGTATCGCCGGTGCTCCATCCAGAGAAGAGTATCTCCCTCTGGTCAGCCCGGTCGTCACCATCGGTGTCTTTAAGGAATAAGAAGTGTGGTGCCATCTGCACGATGACGCCGCCCCTTGCAAAACACATTCCGGTAGGAATTGAGAGCTTATCAGCAAAAAGAATGGCCTTGTCCGCCTTACCGTCACCGTTGGTGTCTTCAAGGATCCTTATGCGATCCTTGCCGAGTTCAGCGGGCTTGAGCTCGTTTGGGTAATCACGCGTCTCAATTACCCAGGCTCTGCCACGCTCGTCCCAGTCAATTTCGATCACACTATAGAGTCCAAGTTCCTCGGAGGCGAAGAGTGAGATATCGATTCCGTTAGCGACCTGAGTGTGTTGCAGGGACTGCTCGGCAGTGAGTGGTTTGTGAACCTTGATCGGTTCAGGGCGCCGCTCATAGTTGGGTACAAGATCTCCGTCGCGCCTGACCAGTTCCGGGAGCTTGGTCGCGAGGAACTGCTTGCTCTTTTTTTCGCCGATTGCCCACAGTAGTCCGCGGTAGACAAGGTCATGGAATCCGGAGTTGCCCCAGGTTCTCTGGTCATGTCCGTAAGCGGTGTAAAAGACACGGCCCTTTCCGGGGGTTCTTGTCCAGGTCCATGG
>CALCSP010000133.1 GCA_937893785.1 uncultured Verrucomicrobiales bacterium | reverse complement strand
TTGAACTGCGGCACATCTTCTTGCGCTGTGCAATCGTTCGCCGTAAGTCACGCGGTTTTGTTGTCGTTGATGATGCCAGTCGTGTCAGCTTCAATACAGCCGAAGCGGTAACAGCAGCCCTCGGGCAATTATCTCAACGAAAAGCACTGCCGGCACGAGCTATTGTCGTGACATCCGAGGCTCTGGCGGCCCTACCATCCGCAGAAATTCCTGAAGGCGCTACACCAACGGAAACCAGAGAGCTTCTGCGCTGGGAGATGGAGGATGTGCTGGCCCCCCATTTTCAGCGTCCAGCAATGGACCGCGTCCTCACCGATAGTGAATTATTCCCGGATGGAAGAGACAAGCTTCTGGCATTACCTGGTAATGATGCCCGTCAACAAGCAGCACTTGAATTAGGGCTGATTGATGAAATCGACCTGAGAAACCTACAGGAAAGGCTGGCTGACTGGCCCCGAAGTGCCGAGGATTTCGAGTTTCATCCTGCCTCCGGCAAAAATAAGGTGACGGTTGAAGCCGGAAAAACTTTGGTTACCGGGCTGCCCGTAAATGCAAGGTTCGCCTGGAAGGCAATTTGCGAGGAAAATAATCTTGAGCTCTGGGCCATCCTGCCATGGAGCGCTGCCTCTATGGGGTCCCTCTCATCAGGATCCTTATCCGGGCCTCCTTCGGCAGTGATTTCAAGCGCAATGCACCAGCACTTTGCTGCCTACTTTGAAAATGGGCGGCTGGTGGAGATCACGGTATACAATGACGGCATTGAAAGTGTTCTCGATGACCTAGTCGATAGAGAAGTCAAGAATGCGGTCGTCCATGATGCCCAGGCCAAAGTAGAGGACTTAAACCAGTTGCTGGCAAGGCGAGGAGACAATGGAAATTTAATAGATATCACTCCTCCTCAAGTCCGGAATCTGGTGATTGCCGGGGCAGCTGGAGCAGTCGCCGGCATTGCTCCGATGATTCCCGGAATAGTGGATACATCGCCTGCGCCTCCACCCGTAATGCAGCGTCCGACGACGTGGTGGGCAATCGCAGCAACCATAATTCTTCCGTTCGTGTTGCTTTCCTTGCTAAGCAAAGTCTCCGACTTGAGAAAAACAAAACAAGACCTTGTGAATGTGGATAACAAGCTGAAAAATCTAGACAATGCCAAGAAAGAACGGGATGGCAGATCACGAATCCACAAGGCCGCAGTGGAAAGATTGAAGGTTTTGCAAGGACAACTTGCAGGTCGTAGCGCGCAGCCACTCAGTGTGGCGGAATTAAGGTATACCAACCCTGATTTCTACCTGAATATTCTTGGTGGAATCAGTAAAGAGCTTGTCCAGTATGCTCGACTGGATTCATTACATGCCGATTATTCAGGACTTTTGGAGTTATCCGGACGGTCAATTAGCGAAGAATCCATTCGTTATGGGCTAAGGGAATTCTACCGTGCCGTCGAACCATGGGATATCCAGACCTCACGGGCCGGCACCAGTTATGACCCGGACGGGCGTCTTCCTTATACATTTACAACCCGCAAGGAAAGAAATTGATCTTGTTATGGCTATCTTGACGATTAAAACAAAACTGACCCCACTTCACCATGCAGGCATGATGTTTGCGGTTTTCG
This sequence comes from uncultured Verrucomicrobiales bacterium, assembly GCA_937893785.1. Lineage (GTDB taxonomy): Bacteria > Verrucomicrobiota > Verrucomicrobiia > Verrucomicrobiales > DEV007 > CACIUL01. The sequence continues at coordinate 818 of CALCSP010000133.1, read as the reverse complement.
GTGCAGTCATTCTTGGCAGTTCAACCTATTCAGCAAAACAGCTGGCCCCTGAATTGGAAGATTTAAAAACAGATCTCCAAGACAAAGAAAATAACATCAGTTATCTGGAAAGGTACATCAAAAGCAGGGACTCACCAGATATCAACGTCTTACGCGAGCGAATTGCTGAGTCAGAACAGAAATTAAGGGAATTGAACTTCCGAGCAGTTGGAGGGAAACCTTTTGTAAATACCGCCAAAGAAGACAGCGCTGAGTCCTTATTGGGCGTCGTTGCGCAACGGGCAAGTGCAAGGGGCATTGTCTTCGATGAAAATATTGCCGCGAACATGACGAGGCTTGGTAAGCAGTTCGAGGGGCTATCAAACCGAAAACTGAAATTTTCTGGCGGATTTCAGCAATTATATGGGCTTATACAGGACATCAATGCATTGCCATACAGAATCATGATCCTAGATCTGTCTATAGATGAACCCAAGGAAGATCTTGGCGGTGCACTGTCCATCACCATGTTGCTGTCCTATTAGGATGATTCGATGATTGTAAGCGACCTTCTCAAACCTCTTCTAGAACTTTGTGAATCAGAGAACCTCTCTGATTTGCATGTTTCTGCCAATACCGCTCTGATGGGGCGATTTGACGGCAGACTGAAGGCGATTCAGGAAGACTCGACATGGACTGAGGAGCGCATGCGTAACACCGTGGAATCCTGCCTTGAGCAGGGCGAATTAAAGCACCTCACGGAAAAGCTCTCCGTAGACGTTGCTTGCTCGCTTGATGCCACTCGTTTTAGAATCAACGTATTCCATGAGCGTGGTTAC
>CALCSP010000132.1 GCA_937893785.1 uncultured Verrucomicrobiales bacterium | reverse complement strand
GCGGTCCCGGACTGAACGAACAGCCGACAATGGAGATTTTCCTTGAGGATGGCCAGGTTGAGGTACCTCTTGATGGTTGCTGGTTTGAAAGCGGCTTCCAGGGAACGATGGGTGAGCTCCTATGTGCCATAGAGCAGGGGCGTGAACCCAACCACAGCGCTCGCGACAACCTGCGCTCTCTGGCGCTGTGCTTTGCCGCGCTGGAGAGTGCTGACACCGGCCAGCCATGCGTTCCGGGAGAGGTGCGCAGCATCAAGTCATAACATGCTAATGAGACGACCTATTATTATCCTTTTCTTTTTACTTTTCTGTTCGCTTTCCCGGGCTCTTGAACCCATTCCTGACAAGCTGGTCGTGCTCGGTTTTGATGACTGCAACAAGTCGGACCGGCACTTTGTGGCCGATGTCTTGAAGAAGCATGGTTTCGGAGCCACTTTCTACGTGACTGAGGGGCTCGGTTTCCACAGTGGCAAGGGGCACTACGTGATCTGGGAGGAGATCGTGGAATTACACAAGATGGGCTTTGAGATCGGTAACCACACCAAGTCCCACCCGAACGTGACCCGCCTTTCACGCGAGCAGCTCAAGGGGGAACTTGCCCACATCGAGAAGAGGTGCCAAGAGCACGGGATCAGCAAGCCGGACACTTTTGCTTTCCCGGGTTTTTCCAACAATCTCAGGGCCGTTGAGGTCTTGGCCGGGATGGGCTACAAATTCGCCCGTCGCGGTGTGGGCCCAGAGTATCCGGACAGCGGATCCGGCGCACGGGGGCCCGCCTATGATCCTGCTGCAGATCATCCACTTCTGATCCCCACTACCGGTTATGCGGGGCCGAAATGGGGGATGGAGGATTTGAAGTGGGCGGTCAGCCAGGCAAAGGACGGCAAGGTTGCTGTGCTTTGTTTCCACGGCGTTCCCGCCCTTGATCACCCCTGGGTGAGTTGCACTCCTGAGGCTTTCAGCAAATACATGCAGTATCTCAAGGATGAGGGCTGCACAGTGATCGCAACTCGTGACCTCGTCAGGTATGTTGATCCCGACAAGGGGCCAAAGGATCCTTATTCCCCGATACGTGCCCGAGAGAAGAAATGAGCAGGGAAGAACAGCGGTTTTCAGGGCAGGTTGCCGTGGTGACTGGTGCCGCGGAGGGAATCGGATTTCACTTGGCGGTCCGTCTGGCCCGTGAAGGTGCTAATGTTGTGCTTATTGATCGTCAACAGGCACTGCTCGAGAGCAGTGCCGCGCAAATTTCTGGTTCTAGCTGGCAGGTTGCCGATGTGGCCGATGAGGCTGCGGTTTGTGCAACCTTTGAGTCAATCATGGAGGAATACGGTCGGATCGATATTGCGGTAAATTGTGCGGGTATCGTTGGGCCCAATGCCCAAAAAATGAACGAGGTAGAGGTTGATGCATTTGATGAGGTCTATGCTGTTAATCTTCGCGGTTCGTTTCTTGTGGCCAAGTATGCATCAATGCATATGGAAGAGGCGGGCTATGGAAGGATCCTGCTTTTTGCATCCATTGCCGGCAAGGAGGGCAATGCTGGCATGTGTGCATATTCCGCAACCAAGGCCGGTGTGATCGGTCTGGCAAAGAGTGCCGGGAAGGAATTTGCCGAGACCGGTATCACGGTCAATGCCATTGCTCCTGCGGTTATCCGTACTGGAATGGTTGAGCGGTTGGACCAGTGGCAGGTGGACTACATGACGGAAAAGATCCCGATGAAGCGGTGTGGTACACTCGACGAGGTTGCTGCCCTTTCCTCTTGGATTGTTTCCAAGGAGGCAAGCTTTACGACGGGTGCTGTTTTTGATCTTTCCGGGGGAAGGGCAACCTACTGAATGCATTAAGGGGCGCCATTTACCAGATGATCACAGAAATTGCTGGTAGACATCTAGTGTGTGGCTTGCCATGTGACCTGCCGTGCACTTTTTATTAACACCTTCGCGTCCTTCTTGGCCCAGTTGTCGGGCTCTATCGGGATTACTGATCAGGTTCTCCAGACAATCAGTCAGTGAGGCAGGATTCTCTGGGGAAAAAAGAATACCTCCTCCGGTTTTATCCAGCATCTCGGGAAAGATTCCGTGTGCTGGCTGCACAACGGGAACACCGCTTGCCAGTGCCTCAAGCACGGGCAGGGCTTTGGGCTCCCTCTCAGCTGTTGGCATGGAGAAGACATCGATGGAGGCCAGAAAATCCATTTTTCCTTGCCAGTCAGGGGATCCAATATACTCAAAATGCTCTTTTAGCCCGGCTGCTTTGATCCGGTTTTCCTGAGCGGAGAAGTATTCACGGTTATTTTCTCCCAGCCAACCGCCTGCTTTGAAGTAGGCTGTGTTTAATTTTTTTTCTTTATGAATTCTGATGAAGGCATCAACGACTTGATCAAAGCCTTTTTCTGGTGCGATCCTACCAAAGTAGCCCATTGTCGAGGGGCGAGTATCCACCCGATTTAACAAGGAGAGTTCGCTGCAATCAATACCAAGAGGGACTACATGGAATTTTTCCATTGGGACTTCTAGCAGCTTGGCCATGGTGGTGGCATAGAATTCACTGAATGTGATAAAGCCGTCAACTTCGCGGGCCACCCGACGCAACTCGGATAATACTTGCGGGCGGTGCTCTTCGGTTAGTTCCTCAAGAAAAAGGTCGTCGCCCTGCAAGGTGACCAATACCGGTACATTGAGTGCACGCTTAAGAGCAGGTACAAAACCGGCAATAAGCAGGTTGCTCAGGTTGACTAGGTCAGGACGTGCTCGTTGACCGACCCATGCAATGCACCGTTTTACCTCGCGGCGTTGGTTGCCGTTTTCGCCACGCAGCATTGAAAGTGTCAATTCGCCAAGCTGTCCTGCTTCTACCTCAATGGAATTTCTTGCCGTCAGTCGTTTGATGATTCCTGGGCGGTCCAGCCAGCTAGTCAAAAATCTTGGAAGTTTTCTAAATAGTTTTGACTTCTGTTCTAGGTAAACGCTAACCCCTCCGAAAAGCAGTTCGTGTTCGCTGGCATTCTCCACATCAGTGCGAATTGGTGTGTAGACAGGTACCAGCATGACGTCACAGCCTATTGCCCGCAACTCGTGCGTGAGTGCGTTATCGCGCAGGCAACTGCCACAAATCATTCCCGCTGCACCGGCTGTCACGTAGGTTACACGCATGGATCAGGTCGGTAATGGTCGGCAATCAGTCCCGGAGGTCAAGTGGTAGAGATGGTTGATTTATTCTGTAAGAGCTGCACATTTTCCCGGATGTTGCCCAGCCACCTTCTTTTCCAGCGTATTTCTCAGGAACTTTCAAGTGCGATCGTGCGTTATCTACGCAGTGAGGAGCGCGAGGTTTATAAGTCGACCCTTTCAGCGCTTGCGACTGAGCGGCGCCTGCGCCCGTTATTCATCCAGAAGCGACCAATTGAAGCGCAGTTAACATGGATGCAGGAGTCACTGAAGCTGAAGAATTCGGAAAGTATTGCCGACCAAGTTCTGCAGGTCTGGTTACTCAAATCCAAGAAAGACATGGTTGTGGGCTTTCTCGAATCGATGGGCATAGAGCATGATGGGGACGGTTCGGTTGAGGAATTACCGGAGGAGATGGACGCGGAAAAGCTTAAAGCAGGGGTTGAGGCCATGCTGGGCGATCATTCCGTGGATGAGGTTAAACTTTACCTGCACATGTTCCACGGACAACGGCCGGGGGGATGGGAGGCGCTGGGTAAGCTTCTAGATGAGGATGAGCGGCTACGGCTCTAGGTGGTTGCAAAGAAATGCGCTAGAGCTTCTGCAGCGCCGGCACCGTAATCCTTAGCCGAGACATAGCCTCCGCGGCCTGTGATTTCCGCCTTGATCTCAGGGATCGAATTACCCGGACAGGCAATCATGGACGCGATTGTTTCCTGAAGCATGGTGAGATCATTATAATTGTCTCCAATGGCGAAGATTTCGGGTGGCGCAATATTAATTTTTCTGCCGATTTCTCGCAATGCGCTGCCTTTGTTATATTTCGAATGTGAAAACCTTAGATAGATTGTGTTGCGTTCATAAGCTAGTTGGCGCGCATCGGTTTCTATAATCTGCTGGTCGATGAACTGGCAGAACTTGTCCATTTCAGCGTTGGTGTCTGCGATAATTCCTGCAGGTTCTTCGGGTTCGGAAATCCACTGAGCGCCACTATGTGCTTCGACGAAGTCTTTGATTTTCTGTAGCAGTCTGCGGTGTCGGTGGAAAAGTTTTTCATGGTCTTTTCTGCAGTGCCTGTTCCATTTGCCAAAATCGATCCACCTGCGGAAGGCATTGGGTTCATAGATTTCACGTTCACAGGTGACCAAATAATCCGGAAAATCACGCAAACCTGTATGGGTGATGCCACTGACGGCATCGAAAAGTGATCGCCCGGTGTTGATCACGAATATTGCACCCAGTTCTCGAGTTAGCTCGAGCATGTGTTTAAGCTCCGGATCCAGATGCTCTGGGTTTGATGGATCAATGAAGGTTCCATCAAAATCAAAACAGAGCAGGAGTTTCCGATCTTTTGTTGCTTTTGCCATGGGTTAAGAGGCGTGAGAATTCTAGCGGGTAATCCAGATTTTGGAACCTGATTTTCCGCGCTGGACTAGGTAACCTATCTTGTTGATAATGGCTGTCATGAAGTCCGCATATGAATTGGCCATGGAGCGTCTTGAAAAAGAATCACCCCAAGAGGTCATTAGTGAAGAGAAAAAGCAAAAGATTGCTGAGATTGACAGGAAATACCGAGCCAAGATTGCTGAGCGTGAGTTGTTCCTTCAGGGGAAGATAGCAGAAGCGAGCAAAGAGGCAGATATGGCGGCGGTTGCCCAGATTGAGGATGAACTGGCACGTGAAATCCGTTCTCTCGAGGCCAGGTGGGAGGAGGAGAAGGAACAGGCGCAGGAG
>CALCSP010000131.1 GCA_937893785.1 uncultured Verrucomicrobiales bacterium | reverse complement strand
TTCTTTATATGAGATTACGGCTCGCATACGGCTCCTGAATTCGGCTCCGAGGATGGCATCGTGATCCTTGCGCGCGCCGGGGATGTCCTTGAAAAGGTCTGCAGAGAGCAATACCTGATCTTTGATAAAAGCTTCACCAAGACGTATTTCCGGGACTTCAGTTAGGGCCGCGGGCGCGTCGCCGCCGATGCCGTTAATGACCTGATCCATGGGCCCCACCTTGCACCCCTTTGCCTTTGCCGCCTCAACATGGAGAATGGTGGAATGCGCTCCGGTGTCGATCATGAATTGGGACTTGTTGCCGTTGAGTTGGCCATCGACAAAAATATGGTTTCCCTTGATCGTGAACTTGAAACTCTCGTAACCGCGTATCTCAAGCAGTTCACGGATAGTCAGGGTTTTACACTGGCTGAGGAAAAGCTCTTTTTCCTTGTCCCATTTTTTGACGTATTCCTGGTCGCTTTCGCTTAGCTTGTCGTAGGAAAGCGTTGCAGATTTCCCATTTGGTAACTTCAGAGTGAGGGTATCATCAGTCTTGTCGATCAATAATGCCTTGATTACCACGCCGTTGGCACTGGTGAATTCGCGATACTCAGGCTTGTCTGTTTTTCTTGGAATCAGTTGGCCGAAAGTGGTTCCTGCAAAGCAGGTCAGGAGAGCAATAATGCCAAGGGGGGAAATGGGTCTGGTTCTCATGGTAGTCGACAGTATAAGAGAATTGCCCTCAGGTCAGGCAAAATTCGGTCAATATTTTATGGAATAGGCGTTGCCCAACCTTCGGCTTGTGCAAAAAACTATCTGAGTAGGCTTTAATATCGACCTTCTGCCTTATTTAGGGCTATCATCCAGAAGTGTCTGTTGCCCCGAAAGAGCGTTTATTGCGCCTATTAGTCATCGTTTTGCTGCAGCTAGTAGCCACGATGCAATCAAGGGCGCAGGAAGCAGGTGGGCTCGGAGTTGCCCCCGCCGGGACAAAGACAATGAGTGAACTGCTTGGGCAGGCGCAAGTTGCTTACGATTCAAGGGAATATAAGGAGGCGGACAAGCTGTTCACTGAGTTTGTTGGCACTTATCGTGATGAGCCACAAGCCATCCCGTTTATCAGCCGCATGCAACCCTTCAGAGCAATGGCAAAGCTGCGCTTGAAACAGTTTAAAGCTGCTTTGCCTCTGATTGATGAAGCCCTAAAAAGTAAAGGAAAAGTCTCAGAAATTGGTGATGAACTGGCTTTCTGGAAGGGGCTTTGCCTGATGCAAATCAAGGATTACAGGTCAGCTCAGGTCGCCTTTGGTGAGTTTTATCGTGATCGTAAGAAACGAGCTGATCAGCAGGCAAGGTGTCACGAATCGCTCCTTCTCTTCGGTGCCTGCAGTGCCATGATGAACGAGCATACTGATGCCGCTGATTTTTTTGCATGGCAGATGCCACGGCTTCGACTTGAATCCGGTGAAGTTGCAGCCCGAGCCACAGTGATGCTGCTTTATTCGTTGCTGGAGAGTGGTCAACTTGACTTGGCTCTGGAGTTTGCGCTTGAACAGTTCGGTAGCATTTCCGATGTGACGCAGATTATTTCTTTTCAGAGCCTCACGATGAAACTTGGTTCCCGTTTTCTTGAAGAAGGAAATTACTACAATGCCATCATGTGCCTTCAGCGTGTATGGCCTAGGGAGCGCCTTATTGAGAATCAGGAGGCATTACTTGAAGAGCTTACTGGAAAGTTGGAAATCCTCAAGGCGAGGGGACATGATGAATTGATATTTCGATATGATGGAATGCATCGCCGGGTTGTTTCTGAATTGGAAAGCTTCCGGCAGGTAAAGGACTTTGACGCAGCCTTGCGTCTACGGCTAGCTGATGCCTTTCGTCAGCTTGGCAGGTATCGTGAAGCGGCTCTAATCATTGAGAGAATGATTGAAGACATGAAGCCAGGAGATCTGGCCGCAGGGGCCACGCTCACATTAATCCAGTGTTGGATGGAAATTTTACGCTGGCCCAAAGCGGTATCTGCTGCTGATAGGTTTATTGAGCTGTTTAAGGAATTTCCGGCAAGGCTTCCTGAGGTTTTGATGTTGCGCAGCAGAGCGTTGCATAATTGGGGAAAACATGAGCTCGCCCTGCAGGGATTTAGAGATCTTTATCACCGTTTTCCTGAGGCTGGAGTCGCCGGGCAGGCACTTTTCATGCAGGGCATTGTGTTATTAAAACTGGATAGGAATGCTGAAGCGATTGCCCTTTTTGAGGATATGCGCCGAGAGTTGCCCGATCACCACCTGATAGATGATGCCTTTTACTGGCAGGGGATGGGCTACTCTTTTCAGGGAGAACATGAACAAGCCGGCATTCATCTTGCTAGCTATTTGGATCAATTTTCGCAAGGTCGTTACCGTCCGGACGCAGTGTTTCGCTGTGCTTTCTCGACCTTTGCTATTGCTGATTATCGCTTGGCCATTGCCCAATTACGTGACTATTTAAAGCGGTATGAGGGGGATATTTACAACGACGAGGCTTTCCTCTTACTAGGAGATGGTCTGTTGGCGGTGGGAGAGATCGATAGCGGGGTGGCCAGTTACAAGAGAATCAAACCGTCTGCGGGACGTTTTTTTGAGGAAGGTTATTTTAAGAAGAATGTGTTGGTTCACTTCTCAGGAACAGATTATGATTTCTCACATGATTATGTT
>CALCSP010000130.1 GCA_937893785.1 uncultured Verrucomicrobiales bacterium | reverse complement strand
TCATACCGTAGAGTTCCTTTAGCTTTTCCGGTTCATCGGATAAATCCGTCAACTCCGGAACAGAACTCTGCATGCGAAAGGCCATCTCGTAATTAGCAATTGCCGACTCAATGGCATCCTGTCCTCCAGAGCGCTCAGCAGAGACAGCGTCGAGTTTTGCCAGTAAGTCAAGTTTTCCACGCTGCACAGTGACATCCCGCTCTCGACGACTAATATTCGCAACCGGCGCATTTCCTCCCGGTTTAAAAACAGAAGCCTGATAGGATGCAGGGAGAAAGCCACTATTAAAATTATCCAGCCCTCCGGGAGGTGTTAAACCTCCATTTACCACAACAAAACCGGGCAGATCCTTACTCTCGCTTCCCAATCCATAAGTCACCCATGCCCCCATACTGGGACGCCCCTGAAGTCCGCTTCCCGTGTGCAAAAAATAATTGGCATTGGTGTGTTCAGAGAAATTTGATGTCATTGATCTGACGACCGCCATATCATCTACATGTTGAGCGATATTGGGAAAGAGATCACTCACAACAATGCCACTCTGACCATAAGGCTTAAATTCCCAAGGACTGGCAAGAATCTTCCCGTTATTATTGAACTGGGTAGGGGCAACCTTAAAGAAATCAGCAGGATTCTTGCCATTATGTTCCTTAAGCGCAGGCTTTGGATCGAAGGAATCCACATGTGAAACACCTCCATCCATGTAGAGAAAAATCACATTCTTGGCCTTTGCCTCATGATGAGGACCACGTTTTTGCTCTTCGCCCTGAGCTAGACCGCTCATCGCATCAAGGGCAAATGCACCGAATCCGAAACCCGATGCCTTTAGAAGTTCCCTGCGGTTGATAGGCGTTGATTGAAAATTACGACAATGCATTTGATCTAGTGTAGAAAAATAAACTCTTTGGTGTTAAAAAGAACATGAGCGTATTCGCTGAGTTTCTCCTCCCCGGCATCATTACCCAGAAACTCAATGCCGGCGGACAATTCAATAGCCACTGGAGGGCGAGCAAAAGCCTCCAAATACATTCTGCGAACAATTTCTTCGTTACTCATCTTCAGTGCCGCAAGACGTTTTGCCCATAAACCCGCTTGCTCATGGACAAAGGGATCATTCATCATGATTAGCGCCTGCTCAGGAACGTTAGACACCGTTCGACGCCCCATACTACTGAATGGAATCGGGGTATCAAAAGCCAACATCATCGGAGAGAGGAAATTACGCTTTACAGAAATGTAAATACTCCTCCTTCCCTGCCCATCAAGCGGTCCTCCGCGTGGACGCCCACGCCCAGTCATAAACTCAGTAAGGTGCACCGGCACTGAACCGCCAAACAGCTTCCGGTCAAGCCTTCCTGATATGGCCAGCATACTGTCCCGAATAGCTTCTCCCTGAAGGCGGCGCAAATTGCCACGGTGAAGAAATATATTCTGAGGATCAGCATCCTCTTCACTCCCCCCTGCACCGCTATCCTGCTGGTAGGTTTTCGAAAGCATGATCCGCTTCAGCGCACGTTTGATTGACCATCCGTCCTCCATGAAAGAACCAGCCAAATGATCCAGCAAACCGGGATTAGAGGGACGTTGCCCCAAAACGCCGAAATCATCTGTCGAAGCCACTATTCCCCTACCAAACAAATGATGCCAAAGCCTGTTAACCATGACTCTAGCCGTGAGCGGGTTATTGACGTTTGCCACCTGCTCGGCAAGATTTAATCTGCCGCTACCCGAATTCCCAGCAGGAAACTCATCTCCACCAAGAGCCGTCAAAAAACGTCGAGGAACCTCATCACCAAGGCGCTTGTGATTGCCCCTGAGAAAAACAAACTCATTTTCCGCCGTGCCGTCCGTTACTCCCTGCACGCGCCTTGGAGCAGGCAACCCCTTTGCTAATTCCGCCATCTTCTCTTGATGCTGCTTGGTCACACTAGCAGACACACTCCTGGCCAAAAGCCACGAAAAAAATCTTCGACCTCAGATTTTTGGTGTAATCCGAATC
>CALCSP010000129.1 GCA_937893785.1 uncultured Verrucomicrobiales bacterium | reverse complement strand
TTGGCCGAGAAACAACATGCCATCGCACTTGCCGCCCGAATTACTTCAAGCCAAAGCGCGGCACTGATGAAGAGCTGGACCAATGCAATGATCAAAGGAACTGCACCTGCTGAACTTGCCCTCGATATATACATTGCAGCCAGCAACCATGAGGCAACCTCGGAAGAGGTTAAAAAATACACCTCCTCGCTGCCGGCCAATCAGGGTGGTCCCCTAGCATTGGCGCTGCATGGCGGCAACCCTGAAAAAGGCAGGGAAATTTTCCAAACCAGTATTACCGGCCAGTGCATGCGCTGTCACCGGGTAGGCAAGGACAAATCCACCGGAATCGCTGCGGCAGAAGTTGGCCCTGACCTTACCGGTGTGGGATCAAAAAGGGACCGCGAATATCTGCTGCGCTCCCTGTTAAACCCGAGTGCCGACATAGATCCTGCCCAAATCAGGGACGGTCAACCTGCTAATCTATCTGTTATGCCTCCCATGGCAGGATTACTAAAGCCCAAGGAAATCCGTGACTTGGTCGCCTACTTGGCTTCCCTCAAGTAATAGCGCAATCTCTCCGGCCTTGCCAACAGACGCCACCTGACCGCATTTTCCATATACAGGAAGAGCGCTCAGTGCACGCACAGCTCAGCCTTCTATCAACTCAGTAACACGATTATCCCCATCCACAATAGCAATACGAGGATCCAATGGCTCATCGGTCATTTCAAACCCGATAATAAGCACAATCTCACCCTCCTTGATCAGCCTGGCAGCGGCCCCATTAACACCAATCATCCCGGACCCACGTTTACCGGCAAGAGTATAGGTTTCCAGTCGCTGACCACTGTCAACACTGGCAACCAGCACTTTTTCCCCAACCCACATTCCTACCGCATCAAGAAGATCCTCATCCACAGTAATGCTGCCCACATAATCAGGATTGGACTCGGTAACTTTTGCACCATGAATTTTAGATCTGAGAACCTCTCGCATTTCAGGAAGTGTTTTTAGTTTTGGAAGATCATTCTCTTCGGATAGCCGCCGAAACTAGCAGTCAACCTGGAGAAATCAAGAATCCTAATGCATGACATTTCAGGATGATTTCCTCTTGAACATTAGCAGACGGAAATCCATAACCGAGTCGCCCGGTATTTCGAGAGCTCTCAGCGTGAGTTTACCGCTGCCCTTTTCAAGCCTGATTGTCCCCATTGTCCATGGCTTCCACGCCTTCTCATCTCCTTCGCTACGCTCATACCGATCTGCTTTACGACCAATATAGGGGGGATCAAATGGTTCAGTGATTCTCGACATGAGAGTTGATCCATTCAGGCTTAACTGGACACTGGATCCCGTATCGGATTCTGGACAAGTGTAATATAAGTCCACTTCAAAGTCTCCTGCCTCAACCACTTCAACCTCCCATGTAATTTTATCTTCAAGGGTTCGCCAGTTGATAAAATGTGAACAATTCGGAAACTTATTGGACCGCTTGATACCTCCGTGGGCAATACCGTCACGAGCCGGCACTTGGGTATATTTGAATCCCGGATGACCTAAGAGGAATGGGCGGTTGTCCTTCCCAGTTTCACTTACCACCTCATCTCTGAACTTACGCACATCATCCTGTAAAAGCCGGAAAACCGCAGGATGCTGACCTGCCACATCACGCGATTGGCCTGGATCGGCAACGATATCATAAAGCTTACCGGTGTGATCGAGGCAAAAACGTTCTCTCCGCGCACTGACCTTACCCTTCCAGTGTGTGAAAAGCGTGCGCGCAGCCCAGTCCTCTTTACTGCCCTCAAGTAACAACGGCCTTAAGTTTTTGCCATCAAGCGGTTTACCTCCCACCATTTTGATACCAGCAAGTCCGGCCAATGTCGGCAAGAGATCAATAGCAGCACTTATTTTGCCTACCCGTGTGCCGGACCGGATCTTCCCGGGCCACCTAATGAACAAGGGTGAGCGTACTCCCCCCTCGTCCGTTGAACCTTTCCGCCCGCGAAACACACCATTCCAACGCGCTCCATTCGGCCCATTGTCGTGAAAAAATACCACGATCGTTTCCTTCTCAATCCCAAGGGTTTCCAATTTACGAAGCAAACGCCCCACGTTCCAGTCAATATTCTCACACATCGCCAACGCGGCTCTGGTGTGATCTAGCTTCTCCCTTGTAGGGTTAGGCCCGCGCATGCCGAGCTCTTTGCCAGCAAAACGCCGCCAGTATTTGTCAGGCACCTGCATCGGAGAATGAGGCGTATTGTAAGGCAAATACGCAAAGAATGGCTTCCCGGACTTGGCACTAGCCTCCATGAACTCCATTGCCTTATCCGTAAAGTCATCTACCACAAATCCCTCTCCTTGGACGATATGGCCGTTATGCTCCAGCATCGGGCTAAAATAATGCGCCCAGTGCCCCGAACAGAAGCCATAATACTGGTCAAACCCACGACCATTAGGATGATAGGGATACTGCATACCGTTATGCCACTTTCCAAATGCCCCCGTTGCATAGCCAGCCGCTTGGAATGTTTGGGCAATGGTATGCTCGTCGAGATCAAGTCGCTCACCCCCCGCAGAAGTGGAATAGACGCCACCCCGTGAATGATAACGCCCGGTAAGAAACTCTGCACGCGTAGGTGAGCAGACAGGACATACATAAAACCGATCGAAGCGCGCACCATCATGAGCAAGGCTGTCCAAATTGGGCGTCGCCAGGTTATGGTTGCCGTGGAAACTCAGATCCCCCCATCCCTGATCATCAGTCAACACCACGATAATATTGGGCTTTCCTTGTAAAGGAACGGTACAGGCAAGCACCGTGAACACGATATAAATTCTGATTAGGATCTGGAACATTAATTTGATACGTCAAGCAAAAGTCAGCAACTTTGTAACAGGTAAAGGATAACTACCTAGGCGGTCAACCATCACATGAAGGTTGAAGCTTCTTGCCATAAATCCTTCGCCGCTTGTGAGTCCGGTGCCGGTAACCCTTCCACATTGAAATAATTTTTTCGTTTGTCTCCAACTCCCCATTGGTCTCAGCCCACTTCAAACCCCGATCGGACGCGGCCTTGTGCATTTCGTGCATCAAGATGGCATTCAACCCGTTACCCTGAAGATCAGGACGCACAGCAACAAGGCACAAATCTAGGACATTATTGGATTTCATCGCCTTTAGTATGCGCCACCAACCTAAAGGCCAAATCCTCCCACCTGCAGCCTGCAGTGCCGCGGAAAAAGACTCCATCGCAATGCCGGCCGCGACCATCTCACCCTTCTCATTCTCGACAACCTTAGCATAGCGGCAGTCAATATACGTAAAGAATTTTTTGATCAAAAAGGCAATCTCATCATCGCTTAGTGGAACAAAATCATGCAGGTCAGCATATGCAGAATTGATCAAATCAAAAAAATCACGACCTCTTGAAATCAATTTTTTCTTAGACTTGGCCTCCCATAACCTGAGCCTCTTGCGTTTAAGAACATAAGCCGAGATCCTTTCAATTTTCGGATCAGGCTCGGTTGATATTTCCACACGATGCTCGAGGTAATCAATCTCCTTATGATAACCACATCGCTCTATATATGCAGCATAGTATGGGTAATTGTAACTTGAAATCGCAGTTGGCAATTCATCAAAACCATTCACCAACACACAATTGCGATCAAAGTGACCGGGGCCGAGAGGACCTTCCAGACAATTCATTCGTTTTTCACGGGACCATCCTTCGACAGCTTTAAGAAGGGCTGCACAAACTTCCGGATCATCGATAAAGTCAATCATGCCGAAACGTACTGCCTTTTTTCCTCGCCGATCGTTATCCCGATGGTTCACAAACCCTGCAATTCTTCCAACTACTTTCCCTTGACGCTCCGCCAACCAGAAAGCGGCATCGGTAAACGCAAACACCGGGTTTTTCTCGGCATCAATTCCACTGAGTTCATCACTGATAATCGGAGGCACCCAGAGAGGCGCATCACGGTAAAGGGAAAATGGGAACCTGACAAAGCGGGACAAGTCGCGCCGCCCTGAAATTTTCCGGGTCGTGATATCTTCTACCATTGACTAAACACCCATCTAAGCCCCATGCTGGTGCAATGGCTATCAAAAATCACCAATCACGTCGCACCTTCATCGGCTTTGGTCTTGCTGCAAGCGCCGGTATGGCAACTCGCACTCGCGCTCAGTCGCCCAACGAAAAACTGAACATTGCAATCATCGGAGCCGGCGGACGAGGAAGAGCCAATAGCAACGGGGTTAAGAGCGAGTCGATCTACACTCTTTGCGACACTAACCCGGCTGCATTGGCCGCTGCAAAAAAAAGTTTCCCGGCTGCCAAGACAACCAGCGATTGGCGCGAGGCTGTTGATGACCCGGCTATCGATGCCGTCGTAGTGAGCACCGCTGACCATCACCACGCTCCTGCTTCGCTTGCAGCCATGCGGGCCGGCAAACATGTGTATTCTGAAAAACCTCTTGCTCATACTGTACAGGAAGCACGCTGGATGCAGGATGAATACTTAAAGCGAAAGGACAAGATTGCCACACAGATGGGCACACAAATCCATGCAACTGACAACTACAGGAGAGCTGTGGAACTGGTTCAATCAGGAGTAATCGGCCCGGTTAAACAGGCTCATGTATGGTGTGGAAGAACCATCAAGCCAGTCGGTCAGGACATCTTGCCAGAAGAACAAGTCCCCGCTGGATTCAACTGGGAAACATGGCTGGGGCCCGCGCCCGAGCGAGCTCACAATACCGGCTACTGGAAAGGTGGTAACCTGAACTGGAACCGGCGCTGGGATTTTGGCAACGGAGTGCTTGGCGACATGGGAAGCCACCTCATTGACCTACCCTATTGGGCCCTTGATCTGAAGCGACCTTCAACTGTCAGATCCGAAGGCACGGAGGCTGACAAGATAGCAGCGCCTCCTTCTCAAATCGTCACTTGGCGACATGAAAACGCAGCAGTTGGCGGCAATGAACGCGGCAACATTGACCTTATCTGGTATCATGGTCCACAAGGCATGAAAGAAATGGCCGCTCGGCTGCAGCCGCAACTTGGTAAAGACACCAACATCTCCAAGTGGCACATCGGCGTTGCCTTTGTTGGAACGGAGGGGATCATCGTCTCCGACTACGGGAAGATTGTCCTCAGCCCGCGTACCAAATTTGTGGATTTCAAGCGTCCTGAACCCACCATCCCGAAATCAACTGGCCACTACAAGGAATGGATAAACGCTTGCAAGGGCAAAGGCGAAACACTGTGTAACTTTGACTACTCAGGAGCCCTCATTGAAAACAACCTGCTGGGCAATGTGGCTCATCGCGCAGCGCTGGGCACAGACCTGAAGTGGGACGCGGAAAAATTTGAGTTTTCCAACCACGAGGAAGCAACTTCCCTACTCAGCAAAGCCTATCGCAAGGGCTGGGAAGTGGCCTAGATACAACCCTGAAGCAGGCACAGCTTACTTGCCCGGAGGAACGTAAAGGTGCTTGCCTTCACGGGCAGCCGCCAGTGCCTCCTTGGTGTCTTGGGCAGCCCCGGGATCACCCTGCTGCTTCATCCAACGATCCAGCTCGGCAGCAAGCCGCTTCCTGGTTGACTCATAGGCAGCCGATCCGGCAAGGTTACTCATCTCATAGGGATCCTCAGCCGTATGGTATAATTGCTCAGCCGGTCGCTGCATGTAACGCTTTACCAGTTTATAGGTTTCGGAGTTATTCGTTGATTCACGGACCCATGTAGCCCAGTAGGGATTATTAAGCGAGCCCTTGCCTGTCCAGCCCATAAGGTGCTTCTCGATATACATTTCCTGTGGTCTTAAGTTACGCAAGTAACGGAATTTCCCATCACTAACAGTACGTACCGGATAGGCAGGCCCCTCGGGAAGGTTATTGTGCAGGCCATAAACAAAACGCCGATGCGTTTGCTTCTGCCCCCTTAAGACCGGAAGAAAACTTGTGCCGTCAATCTGCTTTCCGTCAACCTTTCCCCCGGCAGCATCAATCAAGGTGGGAAGAACATCCGCATACTGCACCATCGCGTCCGTGCGCTCACCTTCAGCGACCACCCCTGGCCATCTTGCGATTAGGGCAGTATGAATTCCGGTATCCCAATTGGTCCACTTGCATCCGGGAAACTGGGACCCCTGCTCAGAGGTAAACAAAACCAGTGTATTATCCGCCTGCCCACTCTGCGCCAATGCTTCTAACACATCACCCACTTGCCCGTCCATGTAGGTAATCTCGGCTAGGTAACGACTGAAGGCCTCCCGAGTAATAACGGTATCGGCAATATTGGGCGGCAACTTGATTTTCCTGGGCGGATACTTTGAAGCATCACCCATCACCCATGGCACGTGCGGCTCAACCAATGCAACTACCAGACAAAAGCCCTGCTCTTTATCAGCCGACATGAATTTTGAGATGCCCGAAAGACTGTGCATCCGGGTTGGATTACGCACACAACTGGCATCAAATCCCTCAACCTTGGTAAAAGGGTAAACCGACTCGGGCTTAACATGAACCTTGCCGGTAATACCCACACGATAACCCAGATCGCCCAGATGATGAACCATGCTCTTGACCCCAGGACGACTTGAAGAATGATTCCAAGAACAACCATTGCTCATCGGGTAGCGCCCGGTAAACAATTCGGATCGGCATGGCTGACACATTGCCTCTGCGAGGTATGCTCGATTGAAAACCAGACCTTGTGCAGCCAACCTGTCAATGTTCGGCGTCCTTGCATTTTTGCCACCATATAGTGGTAAGTCATTAAATGTGCAGTCATCGGGAACGATAATCAACACATTGGGAGACTTGGCAGCAATGACCTCAGAGCAGGCAAACAGAAAAGTAACAATGACGAATAAATAGTTCACGGCTGACAAATATGCAGTTTCAGCCACAGACCGCAAGCCTGTTGAATCAAGTCATTACCCTGACAGGCTAAACAAATAGGCGCAAAGGTCCGCAATCTGCTTGCGGGAAAGCCCCTGTGCTGTCGGTGGCATTAGGCTGCCGATTACCTCACTTTTGACAATATCCTTAAGCTCAATTTTTCTTGTCTTGGAAGTCGCGAAATCCCTTAACAGTAACACTTCCTCACTACGACTCTGCCGCTTATACCCCTGTAAGACCTGCTTATCTTTCAACGTAACCCGAGTCAGAGAAAAGCCTTCCTTGATCTGACGCGCCGGCCACAAAACCTCCGTAACGATGCGTTCAAAAGGGACTCCGCTTCCCAAAGCAGTGAGATCTGGACCAATTTGTCCTCCTTTGTCTCCAGCCTTATGGCAAGCAATACATCCTAGCTGAGCAGACTCGAAAAGCTTTCTCCCCTGATCCCGGTCACCTTTCTTCGCGGCAGTAACAAATTCGGCAAGTAACTTTTCACTGAACTGAAAACCTTTTGCGTTGATACCTGAAATCTTGTCAATGCAAGCGGATAATCCCTGATCAACCAATCCTGTAGCAATCCATATGTTGCGCAGGAACTCTCCCTGGGAAGGGCTTACCTCAAGGCTGTTAAGTCCCTCAATAAGAAGCTCAGCTCCACCTTCTCGTGCAGAGAAATGCCTGAAAACCTCACGAACCATTCTTTCCTTATTGCTTTTCTGCAGCAATACAGCTGCTGACTGTGCTGCCTGCCTAGGGTCAATATTGAGCAATGACGCTAATGCCTCAGTGGGTCTGTCATTAGTCACTTCAGGGCTTGCTTGCTCACCCAGTCTAACGAGTCGCTTTAGAAGCGGCACCGCTTCGTTCCCCCCAATAGAGCCAAGTGCACGAACCGCAGCCATGCTCAACTCGTTACTGCCGTCACCATACGAGGCTATTGACATTACCTGCGGACGGAAATGCTCAACCTTCCAGCTACCAACCAGCTCCATGATCGAAACCCTGACAGCAGGAATCTCACTCTTCATGGCCTCCCTTAACAGAGTAGTGACATCAAAACCAGGACGGTCACGCTCTGCAAGGGCACGGATAACATCAGGGGGGGTGGACTTGCCCTGTAGCAGGAAACGCACATCATCATCTCCACCGGCACTGACCAGGGCCCGGGCCAGTGTCTTTCGTTCCTCTCCACCCACTTCAGCCGAGGATAGCAATTTGCGTACTTCCGCCAGCAGGCCCTTGGAGTCCGCCTGCCCAAGCACAGCGGCAAGTCCCTTGTCACGGTCGCCGAAATCCAATTCCCCGCGGCGGAATGCCGGTACCCAGTAGGCCTTGAGGTGATGCACTGCCTGAGAAAACGCATAATCAATCCAGCGATCACGCGCCCCCTCCGCCACGCTGGCAGCAATTAAAACTGAACGTGCCTGTGGAATCTCAGCGCAAGCAAGTACAGCCTCCATGCGTACCCTCGGGTGCGGGTCACGTGCGGCCACTTCCAGGATATCATGAGCATCATCAAGGCGCATGCCCCAGCGACCTGCAACCCGTGCGGCATATGCCCGGCCACGATAATCTGATGAAGCCAGCAACCTTGTCAGCAGCTCCTCATCGGCAATATTCATCCACTCCATGAGCATCACGGCCTCGAGCAGGTTTTTCTCCTCTTTGCCCGGCGGTGAAAAAGAAATCGCCGCCTCACGATCAAGCCATTTATCCAGTTCACTCCTCACCTGTTTCGGGTCACGTGCGCCAAGCACCTGCTTGGCCTTGAGTCGCGTCCAACGCTCGGTTGACCCTAACGCCTCGATCAGCTCGCCGGTGGATGCCGAGACCAAATCAATCGGCTTGAGAGCACCCGCTTTAGGCGTTACCCGCCAGATGCGTCCATGCGTCTTGTCACGATCAGGGTGCCTGTAAAAATCATCTTGGTGACAGGTAATCGGGTTATACCAGTCAACTACATAAATGGCACCATCAGGGCCAATCTTCACATCAATTGGCCTGAAGTTACGATGGGTTGACCTCAAGAACGGCTTCCTCCATTTCAGCTGAAAGCCGGCACCATCATCTACGAGGGAAAATCGGCTAACCTGATTTTTCTTGTAGTCGCCGATTAAAAAGTTTTCCTGGGTCTTGTCAGGAAGATTGGAAGCCTCAATGCAATCAATACCACAATATCCGCCGGGGTTGCCGATGCGAGGTAGACGCAACCGCCGCTTGGCGGGAATCGAGCCGGGTGTCAGGTAGGAAACCCCGCCGGCACCGTCAATAACCAGGGACTGCCCGAAGGCATCAAAGGCAACCCCCCAGGGGTTACCGGGTCCCATAAAGTCATCAAGAAGTCCGGCAAGCTGCAATTCGTGCGGTCTCAAGCGGAAAACCCCCGCCTGGAAAAGCGAGGAAACCCCGAAAGGCGTCTCAACGCGCGACTCGATACCATCTCCCTGGCAGAACCAAAGCTCACCACCCGGCGACCACGCGAAGGAATTAATGGTCTGGTGGGAATCCCCGTTGCCAAAACCACTGAGCAGGAGCTTTCGACTCTCTGAAATGCCGTCTCCATCCGCATCATGCAGTTCCAGGATTTCCGTCCCCTGCCCGATGTAAACCTTGTCAAAACCAACCTCCATGCCGGTGGGAATATTAAGGCCGTCTGCAAAAACAGCAGACCGGTCAGCACGACCGTCATGATCGTTATCCTCAATGATAATAACCTTGTCATCAGGCAGGACGCCCGGCTCAATTTGCGGATAAACATCAGAGCATGCGACATACATCCTGCCGCGGGCATCCCAGCGAACCGAGAGCGGGTTAATGACCCCGTGCCTCTCATCGGCAAACAAGTTGACTTCAAAGCCCTCGAGCACCGTAAAGGCTGCCAGCTCTTTCT
>CALCSP010000128.1 GCA_937893785.1 uncultured Verrucomicrobiales bacterium | reverse complement strand
TCCCCCACCCCACCCAAGGAGCCGTCCTTCGATGCTTAGGAATCCTGTTTACCTAATTTTCCTCCGAATAGTGGGACGGGATCTACTAGTTAGTAAAAAGGGTATGTTTTGTTCCCAACCCCCACTTTATTTTAGATTCAGATAATGAAGGTTTTTTTACAAGATTGAGACTGAATTATTTTTTAATACTTATAATGGTCAATAAGCTCTTCAGAGATCTAATTTTTGAAAGTCATTCTCTAAGGGAAGCCAAGAGTTTTCAAAGCTTCTAAGTAGCGGTCAAAAAACTCCCGACTTTTCCAGTTTTTGTAGGTTTTCTCAACGACAGCAACGGTCTGGTTGGGCTCTTTCTTCAGGCTGAGTTCAGTGTATTCCTGTGCTTTTCTGGGATCGTTTTCAAAATGGCTGATTACTGAGAGGTGCCTGTAGATTTCAGCAACAAGCTTTGCATGGTCCAGATTCATGTCCAGGAGTGACTGGAATATGGCCTGAGCTTTCTGGTTGTTGTTGAGGATCATATGGTTCAGTGCCAGGTTTCTGATGAAATGCGGTGCTGGGAAAGGGTCTTTGCGGAAGAGTCGCTCATTCAAAATGATAGCGTTTTCCGGATCAAACCTTAACTTCATAACTCCACCCATCGCCAGCACGTCAGTTTCGTTGGGGCCAAGCTCCAAGGCGCGGTCAATGTGCTTGAAGGCCAGTTCAACGTTTTTCTCTCCCATTGAGATCAGTGCCAACATGCCGTGAGGGTTTGCCCACTCCTGTTTTTCAAGTGCTTTGTTAGCATGGTGTCTTGCCTGCTTCATGGCATCTTGAGGATTTTCAGTAAACCCTAAGTTCGCTTGTTGAAAATAAGTCCAGCCGGTGAGGTTGTGACACATGGCACTTTCAGGCAAGCGTTCACAAAAACTCTTTCCTAAAGCTGCGACTCTTTTGTAACCGGATTGGGAGAATTTCTGAAACTCGGTCCTGAATTCAACCACCATCTTGAAGGCAATCGGATCTTGGATTGCTTCCCGCCAGACATTGCCTTGTTCGCCAATATTCAGCTTGATCTCCAGCTCTTCGGAGATTTTCTGGGTGATTTTATCTTGCACCCGGAAGAGATCGTCCAGCTTTTCATCCAGCCGTTCCGCCCAAAGGTTCTTACCGTTTAGGGCGTCAACAAGCTGGCTGGATACCCGGATATTGTCACCGGAAACCTGGACGCTGCCTTCCAGCAGGTACTGCACTCCTAGCTTTTCTGCAATCTCCTGGATGTTGACCTGCTTGTTCTTGTAGTAAAAACTGGAGTTGCGGGAAATCACGAGCATGTCCTCCGAGTTTGAAAGCTCAAGGATGATGCTCTCGGCAAGTCCGTTGCTAATATACTCATGATCGGGATTGCCGGACAGGTTGTGGAAGGGCAGGATTGCAATCGATGGGATGTCTGGAAGCTTGAACGCATACTTGGACTGGTCGGCAGGGGTGAAGTCTGGCTTGAACATAAACCAGTACATCCCTACGGCAACTACCACTGCAACCAGCGCGGCCACGGCTACGTACTTGGTCCATGGCGAAGCCTTCTGAATCTGCTGGGCTTGTGATAGTTTTCGTTTGTTCGTTCCATCCAGCGTAACGTCCACCGCGTGCAGGGTGGTGTTCTTGACCTGCTGCTCGCCCAAATCATGAAAATCAAAACTGGTCTTGTTGTTGACAATCTCATGGACATTCTTGGACAGGCAAATGCCCCCCGGTTGCGCCAAGGCCTCCAGTCGGGAGGCAACATTCACCCCTTCACCGTAGAGGTTGTCATCCTCAATGACCACATCCCCCATGTTGATCCCAACCCTGAAGTGCATCTGGTCTGGTTCCACATTAGCCTCATTCCTTTGCCGGATAGCTTTCTGAAACTCCGAAGCACAAACCACGGCATCCACTGCACTTTGGAATTCTGCAATTACTGAATCACCTGCTGTATTGAAGATCCGGCCGTGGTACTCGGAGATTAAGCCGTCAATGATTGCCCGGCAGGACTTCAGGTTCTTAAGGGTTTGCTCTTCGTTGCCCTCCATCATGGTGCTGTAGCCGACCACATCTGCAGCAAGTATGACGGTTACCTTTCGTTGCACTCGCTCTTCTGACATTTCAGAATCTCAATTTATGGGGTTTATGAATTTCGGAAGGCTCATGTATCCCCTCCGGAAACAGGAATTGGCTAGGAAGTTTAATTGATGAGGATATGTTAGCATAAATTTAATTTTTCTTGTCAAAGGATTCTATTGAAATTTTATGTGAACTCTATCTTTTTCCATCCTATGTGTTTTATACATGTATGCCTGTCAGTAAGACCCAAGGCCACAAAAAGGGACCACCCTTCGACACATAAAGTATTTATCCTGATCTGTGCCTAGAAGGGGTGTTGAATGAATACCCCTGAAAAGTCAACTACTCCAGATTAAACTGTAAATTCTGAAAGTTATTGGGAGATACGGGGGG
>CALCSP010000127.1 GCA_937893785.1 uncultured Verrucomicrobiales bacterium | reverse complement strand
TCTTATACCGCCTCACCTCCTACAACCTCATCACCTCGTGTATGACATGGTATACAGTCCACGGAGAACCAAATTGATCACAGACGCGGAAAATGCCGGAGCCCGTGCCACAAATGGTCTATCAATGCTTCTTCACCAAGGCGCCATCTCGTTTGAGACATGGTTCAATCTTGAAGCCCCTCTAGAAACCATGCGCGATTCGCTGGAAAGAGCGCTAATTGAACTTGAACAACCCCGAACTTAAAAGCTCAGAACACCATGGAAAAAATCAATGCCACAGGTGCCCCCGCGGCAATAGGCCCATACTGTCATGCCGTTCGTAGTGGTTCGCTTGTGTTCACCTCGGGACAAATACCCGTTGATCCAGCCACAGGCACGCTGGTCGAGGATGACATTATTAGTCAAACAAGACAGGTATTTACCAACTTGAAAATGGTCCTCGAAGCAGCAGGTCTGGAGCTGAAAGACGTGGTTAAAACCACGGTCTACCTTAAGGACATGGCCGAATTCCCCCAACTTAATGAAATCTATGCCGAGCACTTCGGGGAACATACCCCGGCGCGTTCAACAATTCAGGTCGCGGCTTTACCACTTGATTGCCGTGTGGAAATTGAGGCGGTTGCAGAAGCTTAATCCGCATCACCCCTCTTAAGTGCCTATAGCCACTAGACCCAAATTGACTATCCGTGGTCAATCTCTGTAAAAACAGCCCCCCCAAGAAGGACTTCTCCCTCGTAGAAAGCACAAACCTGGCCCGGCGTTAAAGCCCTCTGAGGTTCCCGGAAAACCACCTCAGCCTCGCCTCCTCCCTTGATTATCAGTTCTGCCTCAACTGCGGGTGTCCGATAGCGCGGTTGCGCAAGAATAGATTCGCAATCCGGCGGCCCATTGATAAAAGAAACTCCTTCTACTCTGGCTCTTGATGCGTAAAGAAAAGGCGTGTCCTGACCTTCAAAAGCAACCACCAGTTCATTTGCATCGGCCTTCTTGGCAACAACAACGTAGGCTTCACGGTAAGCGTTGGACGGCACGCCTATTCCCCGTCGCTGCCCCAGGGTGTAAAGATGCAGTCCCCGATGCTCGCCAAGAACCTTGCCTTCAAGGTTCACGATTGGTCCCGGTTTATCAGGAACAAATGCACGGAGGAAATCGGACATCTTGACCTGACCGATAAAACAAATCCCCTGACTGTCCTTTTTCCCGGCATTTGGCAATCCAATCTGGCGAGCAAGCTCACGTAACTCAGCCTTGACCAAATCACCAACCGGAAAACTGGCGCCAAGCAACTGATCCTGCCGCATGAGAGCCAGGAAATAAGCCTGATTCTTTGCGCTATCAACACCGCAAAGAATATCCGAGGAACCGTCCTTATTATCTCTGCGACGCACGTAATGACCTGTTGCCACAGCCTCAAAGCCTTCCTCCCTCGCATAATCCAAGAAAACGCCGAACTTCATCTCGCGATTGCACATCACGTCTGGATTAGGAGTAATGCCATCCTGATATCCCTGCAGAAGATACTTCACCACCCGTTCGCGATATTCATCCATTAAGTTAACTACCCTGAACTCAATCCCCAAATGTTGCGCAACAGCGCGTGCGTCTTCAATATCCTGTTGCCAAGGGCAATCGCCAATGATTTCCTCCTCATTGATCCAGTTCTTCATGTATGCCCCCACCACATCATGCCCATCACGTAGTAACCGTGCTGCTGCCACGCTACTATCGACCCCACCAGACATTGCTGCTAAAATTCGCATCTTTTGCCATTTTGGCGGCAACCCGACAAAGGTTCAAGTGGACGATTTACCAGTTTCGGTGATAATTCACCAGTCGTAATGAGTAGCGAGGAAATCATCGTACAGGAACATGAACGTCCCGATACCAATACCGCTGCAAGGCAAAGACCTTTTCCAAAGTTTGGCTGCATCATCTTAATCCTTCTTGCGGCATTCTTTGTCGGCATTCTGATTGCTGGAGTCCTGATTGGCAGCCAAATGGCTGAAGACATTGAATCCTTTACCGATCATGCCCCCAAGCCAATACCCATAGAGCGAGGTTCCCCGGAAGAACCTGCAGCCATCAAGACACGGATACTGGCATTTTTTGATGACATTCGAAAATCGCCTAATACTCCTGCCTTACTGAGCCTTTCACCTCGCGAGTTGAATATTTTGGTAGCTAACGACAGCTATCTTGCAGACTTGCGCGGCACCATCCACTTCAAGGGATTTAGCCCACCGAATATCATTCACACGGAAAGAGCCAGGCCAATGACCCATATCAAGTTTTGGAAGCCCAGGCGTTACCTGAATGCATTGATTGATTACAAAATTGCTGCTCAGGAAGGCAATGTCTCCCTCTTCACTGAGGCAATCAGCATAGACAATAGGGAAATCCCTGATTATTTCCTGCAAAAATTTCAATCCCAGGACCTGTTATCCCCCTACAAGAATGACGAGCGCGTTCCTGAATCCCTAAAACTTTTAAATGATGTCTGGGTAGAGGACGATAGGATCATCCTGTCAAACAT
>CALCSP010000126.1 GCA_937893785.1 uncultured Verrucomicrobiales bacterium | reverse complement strand
TTTCCATGCTTTTTCAATATCAGGCTTGTGATTGGTTTCGCCCAGCAAAATATCACGCATAGGCTTGCCTTCGCCGGTAACCAGTCGCCGCATTTCACTTTCGGGTAGGGCACCGCAATCAAGAATATCCCGGCGCTTGGTGATATAGGATTCCCTGAGACGCAGGAGATGCGCCTGCACTGTAGGTGTGATTTTTTCTAGTAGTAAATTGCGCGTATTGTATGGGTCCGCACGGCAATCATAGAGCTCTTCGACCACCTTGGATGGGCCGGCATAGTGCTTTTGAGCGCTACTCAAAGATTCACCGTTTTTTTGAGCAAAGTTCGTAATCTCATTACGAATCTCACCTAAGTCAGAAAAGACAGAGGGCTGGTTCCAAGACAAGTGGGGATGATAATTGCGAATATAAAGCCAACGTCGATCCCTGACAGAACGCGAACACTCAAAAACCTCATCAACTCGGTCGCGTGTGCCATACACAATCTCACGTCGAGGAGCGCCTTCTTTAACCGCAAGAAACGGAATTCCCTGCATATATTTAGGCACAGGAATATCAGCTAACTTGAAAATTGTTGGAGCCATATCCACAAAACTGACAAGGGCGTCAGTGGATCCGCCAGCTATCGTAGGACGCAGGTGCTTCCATTTTTCAGGAATATGTACCAGCATAGCAACCCTCATACCACTGTCATGAAGCAAGCGCTTATGACGGGGCATTCCGGATCCATGATCGGAATAAAAAAACACGATAGTGTTATCAGCATGCCCATCCTCCTGCAGTTGCCTGAGTATTTCTCCGACCTGAATATCCATGGCGGTGACACAATCGTAATAACGCGCCACGGTTCTGCGAACCAAAGGTGTATCGGGGTAATAGTCAGGTATCGGTGCATTCTTGGGATCATGCACTTGCTCCGGCGATAGCATCGACTGGACATGCTGCTTAAAAACAGCATATGGCCAAACCATACTGCGCGATTGATGACTGGTCATCAGGTTGAAGACTGCAAAAAACGGCTGCCCCTTGTCCCTTGCCTTGCTGCGCCAATGTGCCTTGGCAGATGATTCATTCCAGGATTCCCGTATCACACGTTCTGAATCACTGGTGTTGTAGTCAGTCTTGACATTGTTGGTGGTAAAATACCCAGCACTTCGCAGGTAGGCCGGAAAACCCTTCACCCCTTCCGGCAAAGGAAATCCAGAACGCATCTGGTTTGTTCCAGTGGAAACATTGTACATCCCTGTAATCAGCACAGAGCGAGATGGGGAACACACCGGCGAGGCGGCAAAGGCATTATCATACCTTGTGGACCTCTGCGCCAGAAGGTCAATATTGGGCGTAATGGCATATGTGTCCCCATAGCAGCCAAGTGTTGGGCTCATATCCTCAGCTGTAATCCAGAGAATATTGGGTCTAGTCTGATCGACCTGCTGCGTTTCCTTTAGCTCGCGGGCACGGATATTACGGAATCTCACCACTCCACCTTTCCCGTGATGTTGTATCCCAAAGTATCCCCTGAGGATCTGCTGATGTTTGATATCGGCAACAGGCTTGCCATTAAGCCATGTCCGAATCCTCGGTCCTTCCGCTCTCACCCTGAAATGATTCCATTCCTTGGGTTTAAGCAAACCGTTGATCTTTTCGCGATAAACAGGCTCATCCTTGCCCGCCGGGTAAAGCCAGCCCCCGGTACCGATACCATAGACTCCGGCCGGTTTATCGCGGTCAATCTCGCACTGATATCCCCTTGGCTTGCCTTTCGCGCCGACACAGCGAAAAGCCAGTCCGGAATTAAACCCCGCCTCGGCAGGCAGCAGCACTTCCAGCTCTGCCTCAAAGTCGCCCATCTCCACATTAGTAGTTACCCAACAGTTGGTTTTAGACAACAGCTGCAATTCACCGTTTTGGGCCTCGAAGGAAACCACTTTACTACGTGGCGTCCACCCCTCAGTCGTCTTGCCATCAAAAAGGTTTACCCAGTCGCTAGCAGCTGAGGGAAGGGAAGGAAGGAGGGCAAAAAGCGCAAATAAATTCATTCTAATCATCACCAATAAGACTAGATGCCATTGCACAAGATAGGCAAGGCTTGTGATTCATGATGGAGTTATTTAAACCGACACCTGTAAAGAGTAGCCACTACGGAACCCGGTTTTCGGTGCCGAGAAGATCATTCACTGCTCGGTTGGCAACACGGACAATGTATTTATTGGGCTGCCTCTGCTTGACAGCCTGCTGCAATGCATCAAGTGCTGGTCTTGCCTGCTCATCCATTTCATCAAGCACGATGGCTGCGGCCAATCGCCCCCACTGATGCTCAGATTTCAACTCACTGACAAGGACAGGAATAGCCATATCCGGTGCACCCAGCCGGGCTACTGCTCTTGCCGCTCCGATCCGGACACTCGGTGAATTATCCTTCATTGCCTTCCTTGCTTCTGCCATTGCCTCGGCACCCGCTTTCTTGCCAATGTTACCGATGCCGGTAACACCCCAATAGCGAACTGCGGAATCCTTATCCTTCATTGCTTGAAGCAGAGAAGGCAGGGCCTCGATTCCCTCGGAAGCCTTCGTGGCGCTGTTGACGAGGGCATCCAGAAACTGAACCGGTGCTCCTTGACTGTTTAAAATTTCAAAGCGTGAACCGGAAACCTGTTCTCTAATCTCGATCTCAGCCTCAGGAATCAAGCCAATATCCCCGATATCCCTCTGCCATTTCGCCAAGGACTTGCGCATTTTTATCAACTTTTGAGCGTAGTTCGGGTCACTGGCTAGGTTGTGTATTTCATGAGGATCTTCCTGTACGTCATAGAGTTCTTCGACGGGCTTGCGAGAGGCTGAGAACAGCTTGCCGATTTCAGTCAGAGTTCCCTCC
>CALCSP010000125.1 GCA_937893785.1 uncultured Verrucomicrobiales bacterium | reverse complement strand
GGTCAAATGCGCAACACTTGCCTGGCACGCACTGGAGTCGGCCCTGAAAGGGGGCGACACCACTACCACCGAGTAAATCCCGGGGTAGCAAAACTGCCACATCAGGAACCGGTTTGGGAAATTACCCGGACTTACTTTGATCGACCCGTAGCCCAGAGAATGCCGTTACTAACCAGATCTAAGTATTCCTTGGCCTGCATCGTCGAGTTATGATGGCCTAACGTGGTACTGAAAACCTTGCCCTTGCCATACTGGTTTACCCAGATACAAACCTGCGGCTCCTTCACTCTACCGTTGTCACCTGTAGCGAGCGGAGTTGCTGTCGGAAGCACTTCGAGAACGTTATAAAGTTCACCCTCAGGAGTCTTCCACCCCTCTGGCAGGTCCTTAACCACCGGGTGATCCGCCTTTACCTTGCTGACAGTAATCGGTGCCTTTGGGCCATGGTTGCGTGAACGCACACCCAAAAACTTAACCCATGACTTATCACTTGGATTACCACTCGCACTCTTCACATTCCAGTGAAAAGAATGCATGGTGCAATGAAGGGCCACTGCTGGCTTACCAGCCTTGTGGACAGCGGCAACCGAGTCAATGAACTTGGAGTCAGCCTCCTTCGCATGGCAAATGTTGTAGACCACAATATCATAATCATCCGCCCACCCTTTCTTGCTTAGGTCCGCCTTGCACTGATCTGCCTTCTTGTGATGAAGAATCGTCCAGTCAATCTTAATGCGCTCACTGACTCCTTCGCTGATAATCTTCTTCTGTGACTCGTAATCATGATACCCTTCCCCAGTCACCATCAATGCCTTGATCGGAGCCGGCGATTTCTTCGCCTGAGATACGGCGACAATCCCAAGGGAGGCAAGAGCTAGAATGCAGACACAGAGAGCGATCGATTTTGTGGTTTTCATCATTTTACAACAGAGTTTCTTTGAACGGATCTTTGATCGTTCATTTACAGTTACTTACTCAAGAAATAGGTTATATGCGAGAAGAATTAATCAGCGCTAGCTTACCGTCATGTCCGTAATACTGGAAAAATTCACATTTGGGGTCGGTGACCGCTTCGCTCATCAGGCCAAGGCACAGCTACAGGCCTTCATTCAGGCTGAAAAAAACGGGGTCGATATTACCCCGGTCTGGAATAAATCAAACCGAGAACACTTGATTGTCGGCTCCGAGCCTGAAAGCCTTAGCGATGCAGCCCGGGAAGCCGTTACGGACCTTACATGGCAAAAACCCCATTATATCGATGCCGATCATATCAATCTCGAGACCGTTGACCGGTACCTCAATTGCAGTGATTTCTTTACCATTGATGTCGCCGACTCTATCGGCCAACAGGCAACCGGGGATGCGGTAGAAAAATTTCTGGATGCCCACCCCGAGTTGATCGGCACCATAGCCATTAAGGGCATTGACGATCCCTTCACGACCAGTCGCTCTCAAATCGGAGAAATTGCAGCCAACTACCTGCTCGCAGTCAATCAGGCAGGACTGATCTATAATCACATCGAATCACGCAAGGGCACCGACAGCTTCGCAACCGAGGTATCAATGGATGAGACAGACAGCCCGCAGACCCCGCCGGAGTTGCTGGTCATCCTCGCAGCGATTGCTGACAGGAAAATTCCCCTGCAGACGATTGCCCCAAAGTTCAGCGGTCGATTTAACAAGGGGGTGGACTACGTTGGAGATGTCAGCCGATTTGAACAGGAATTCAATGATGACCTTGCCGTCATCGCCCATGCCGTGAAAGCCTATGGCCTACCAGAAAACCTCAAGCTCAGTGTCCATTCCGGTAGTGACAAGTTCTCGATCTATCCGTCCATTCGCAAAGCACTCAACCGATTTAATGCTGGCATCCATATTAAGACTGCAGGCACTACCTGGTTAGAGGAGATTATCGGGCTTGCCGAGGCTGGGGGAAACGGACTCATCCTTGCTCGCGAAATCTACGCGCAGGCACTTG
>CALCSP010000124.1 GCA_937893785.1 uncultured Verrucomicrobiales bacterium | reverse complement strand
TCCATTGTGCCAAACTTTGAGAATTCCTGAGTCATCAGATTCCCCTATGTCGGTCAACTCAGTTTCGTAAGTCTCAGCCAATTCACGCAGTTCAGGTAGGACTTCTTCCTCCACAGCCAGTACCATGCGCTCCTGGCTTTCAGACAGGAAAATTTCCCAGCTTGTCATTTCCGGTTCCTTGAGAGGCGCTCGCTCAAGATAAAGATTGCCCCCCACCTCGCTCAACATCTCCCCTGCGGCACTTGAAAACCCACCTGCACCGCAATCAGTAATAAATACCACCAACCCACGTTGCCTTGCCTCGATTACAAAGTCGGCTGCCTTTTTCTCCTCAATCGGATTACCTATCTGAACAGCTTGCTGATCCTCCTCATGACTCTCTGTATCAAGGGCCATTGATGAGAACGTGGCCCCCTTCAGCCCATCCCTGCCGGTACGGCCGCCAACGGCAATAATCTTGAGCCCCCCACGCATCTCCTTCTCAATATCGGTAATCGGAATAACTCCAGCAGTACCGCAGAACACAAGGGGGTTATAGATATATGATGAATCAAATTGCACGGCCCCACTAATTGTGGGAATGCCCATCCGGTTACCGTAATCACGGACCCCCCGCACCACGCCACGCATAATTCCAAGAGGGTGAATCACGT
This sequence comes from uncultured Verrucomicrobiales bacterium, assembly GCA_937893785.1. GTDB lineage: Bacteria > Verrucomicrobiota > Verrucomicrobiia > Verrucomicrobiales > DEV007 > CACIUL01. The sequence goes on along the minus strand of CALCSP010000124.1, from coordinate 3,466 downwards.
CATCAGCCTTGATATCGCCGGAATCAATATCTGGCGGACCAAAACAAAATACATCACAACTGGCAATAGGCTTAGCCCCCTTCCCTGCACCCAGAATGTCTCGAATGACACCACCAAGGCCAGTATTAGCACCGGCATACGGCTCGATAGCCGAAGGATGATTGTGGGTTTCCACCTTGAGGCAAACCGCCTGTTGCTCATCAAGTTTGATAAACCCGGCATTATCAACAAAGCACCCCAATACAAACCCCGGTTTGCGCTCCATGATACGCTCCGTCACTGCTTTAATATATGTACGAAAGAGACCGTTGATAACTTCCTCCCCATCTTTTCCGCAATGCTCAATTCTAGCGCCGAAAATTCGGTGTTTACAATGCTCACTCCAAGTCTGAGCAATACATTCAAGCTCCACATCAGTAGGTTCACGGCGCATCTCAGCTGCGTAATACAGCTGAATCTCAATCATGTCCTCAACCGAGAGAGACAACTTCATGTCCTCACTGAGCTTACCCAGCCCCTCAGGATCAAGGTCCCGTATCTGAATCCGGCGAAAACTCTCAGCAGGCGAATCAGGCAACATTTCGGTCATTGGCTTCAGTCACACTCCAGACATGAATTGCTGAATTGCAAATATCACGGATAAACCGATCAGGAGATAACGCTCCATCGGCAAAAACATAAATACGCCGGGTAATCCTAAGGGAAGAAATCTCGATACTCCTCTCCCTGGCACCGCGGTAACTTTCCAGGATTGCCTCCTTCTCCAGGTCAAGCGCTCCAGGCTTCATGCTGTAATCGATAAAAAACGCATAATCTCCAATGGCAGGAGATCCAGTGAAGTGAACATCTTCAGCGTAACTGTCCACAAGAGTGGACCTCACAAATGCTTCAGCATCCTTGGCATCTCCTTCATACTCCAGATCATATACCCTTGTCTGCTGATAAGTAGCCCCACCCCCAATGGGTGTATAGACCAACTTGTCGGCATCCCCCCTGCCGTCAAACTTGCCCATCACTTCAGTTGTAAGACTACCCATTTGCTTTATCAGTCGAGTCCGTTCAGTTTCAGGAGATCACCACGCCAGTTGGCTGCGGTGTAAAAAGCAACCTCGCGTCTACCACAGTCCTCCAGAGCCTGAGTCACGTCTGCTCCATCCTTTCGCCCAAGAATGCAATCCTTGATGAGGTTCATTTTTTCTACCTGAATTGACAGAAAATCGCCATCCACTTCCGGATCTTCAGGCACATCCCCTGAAGCCTGCCTTGAGCGAAGCAGATCCACGAATGGAACGCCTTCCACCCTCGCATCATTCTTGGCTTCACCTACTGCCCCCAACCATTCGGCATGCGCAATCTTATAATAGTCACGCATAGCCTGCTTATTATAGTGGATAACAAACCGATCATCTCCATCATTCAATATCGATGTTGCCCGGAAAGAATCGGTATCAATGGTATCAACAAAGACAAGGTCTTCCCCATCCCTTGCAAACTCCCATTTCAAATCCCAAAGCTGCAATCCCATCTTCTCTACCAATACCCTAACAGCCCAACCTCCGAGCACCGCTAGTTTACCCATCTCGTTAAATGCCCCAGCATCAAGCCCTGACATATTAAGCGCTTCCTGCTTAGTTACCGCACGGTCTTCAGGCTCATACTTACTGGTGAAATCAACAATCGGTGTAGCTAGGTATTTCCAAGCCTGAAGTTCACCATCACTGCCAAGCTCCCTCTCAAAATTCCTTTTTTGGGCATCCGGAAGTTTCAAGTATTTGCGATAAACGGAACTGCCGCTGGTAATACCAAAACGAACAATGCATTCAAGCGGAACGACGTTCTTGTCGAGATTCCTGAACTTGCTGTAATCATAAACGGAGTGCCTGATAAATGAAGAAAGCTCAGGTTTCTCAATCTTGTATCTTCGAACAATATTATAAGCGCTCTCGTTCTCTGGTAACCCTTCATGTGCCACCTCTCCACTCTGAGCATCAACCATGCCGCAGTGATGGGTAATTCCACCGTCCTGGGCTAGACTGTCTATTGTTCCCTCCAACAGGATCTTTCGCACGGAGTCATCCAGTCCCTCCGCTGACTCAACGGCAGCCTTTACCTCCTGCCAGGTCTCACTCTTGGCTAACCCTGAATAAAGGACATGACGAAAAACTGCACGAGCCACATCACTACCCTCAATGGAAAAGATGGTCCCTACATCAAAAACTGAACCTCCAGCGGACGTTTCAGTCACCATATAATCGGGTTGATCAGGAATTGCATATAGGCGTTGCACTGAGCCTTCATAAAATGGCTCGCGCAAAGCCTCGAGTGGAACTTTACTAATAGGGGAAGCGGGATTAGCCGTCTGCGTTGTCATGATGATATATATTGATGGCGAGAATTAGCCCACTGACGCAAGATGTCACGCAAAAATACTTAAGGACTCTTTAATTAAAAAAACTTATCAAATAGAGCTGAAAACCGGTGGATTTTTACAAAATAACTCGCCCCATCCTGTTCCGACTGGACCCCGAAAGAGCGCACAGCTTAACGATGACCGGGTTGCGCATAATGGCCCGTTTAAAAGCAGAGTCTCTGCTCAGCCCGGGGATCTCCACAGAACCCATTGAGGTTATGGGAATTAAGTTCCCTAACCGGATTGGGCTTGCAGCCGGGCTCGACAAATCCGGGAATTGTATATCCGCACTCGGCGCCATGGGCTTTGGCTCCATCGAAGTGGGCACCATTACTCCACGCGCTCAAGACGGGAACCCCAAACCGCGCCTTTTCCGACTCAAAGAACGCCAAGCAATCATTAACAGGATGGGATTTAACAATCCAGGAATCGATACAGCACTGGAAAATATCCGCCTGTCAAGAAAAGGCTTCAAGGGAGTCGTAGGTATCAATATCGGCAAAAACAAGATTACCGAAAACAGCCGAGCAATTGATGATTACCTTATATGCTTCCGCAAATCCTACCCTATCGCAGACTATATCGCAGTAAACATCTCCTCACCGAATACGGCTGGCCTCAGGGACCTCCAGAACCCGCAAACCGCGGAAGGTCTCTTAAGTCGACTCAAGGATGAGCAAGCACTTCTTCATGAGGAAAGCGGCCGTTATGTTCCATTCGCAGTGAAGATCGCACCTGATGTTCACTGTGAGCAAATAAAGGACCTCTCCGAACTGTTTAATGCTTTAAGAATTGACGCCGTGATTGCAACAAACACTACCATATCACGTGAAACCATTAAGGGGGTAGCCGGCGCAACAGAGAATGGAGGTCTGAGCGGAAGCCCACTTGCAGAAAAAAGCACCGAAGTCATTGCGAAACTCTATGAAGAGCTTGACACGTCGATCCCCATTATTGGAGTCGGAGGGATAGACAGCGTGACATCTGCAGAGCAAAAAATTAAAGCAGGAGCTGAATATGCAGTAACTCAGATGTTTTTTGATAACAAAAAATATT
>CALCSP010000123.1 GCA_937893785.1 uncultured Verrucomicrobiales bacterium | reverse complement strand
GTGTTTTTGGCCTTGATATATATTATTAAGGGGGGCTAAGGGCTGAGAATAGCTTGCTCCCAGTCCTTCCAGACAGGATCAAGGTCGCTGGCGATCAGCGAGGCTGCAACGGCTTGTGGAGTTCTATTGTCGGCGATTCCAAACTGGCCAGTTGCGCATTTTTTTTCATTGGCGGTCGTGTCATCATCCTCCAGTTCGACTCTTTTTCCTCTAATAGTGAGATGAAGTGAATCTGATCCCTCTCCTGTATATCCGCCAGGCTCGGTATGACTGCCAGCGCTCATAGAAGTTATTCCAAGTGGAGCTATTCCATTACGAAACGCTTCAGTTTCACGTGTGCTTAAGACGATGCCGACATCTGGAAAGCAGATCCTGAATGCACATACCAACTGGAGGAAATTGGCATCGGTAAATTCACATATTGGCTGGAAACCTCCAGCGGCAGGCCGGATTCTTGGAAAACTAACAGTGTATGACGCTTTCCAGCAGTGTTGTTGAAGATAAGCGAGATGCGCCGCTAGTCTCTCTGCCTCACTTTTCCAATTGTGCAGTCCGAAAAGTGCCCCTATTCCAATTCTGCGGAAACCTGCGGCATAGGCTCTTTCAGGGCACTCTAGTCTCCAGGCGAAATTTTTTTTTGGTCCGGCAGTGTGTAGTAAGTCGTATGTTGATCGGTCATAAGTTTCCTGATAGACGACTAGTCCCTCACAGCCAGCTTTTACCATTGAGCGATATTCCTCTGTCTCCATTGGTCCGACTTCAATTGCTAGAGAGGGGATGAATTCATGAATGGCATTAATGCATTCAAGTAGGTAGCCGTCTGAAACAAATCGAGGATGCTCGCCAGCAACAAGCAAAATGCTTCGGAAACCCAGATTAGCAAGGTGCCTTGCTTCAGAAACGACTTGGTCAACGGTTAGGGTTACCCTAAGAATTGGGTTATCTCTGGAGAACCCACAGTAAGAACAGTTATTCACACACTCGTTGGAGAGGTAAAGCGGAGCAAATAGGCGTATTGTGCGGCCAAATTGTTGACGGGTGATTTGGGCGGATTTGCGTGCAAGCTCCTCTAGTTGCCCTTTATCCATTGGACGTAACAGGCTACGGAATTTTGCCATTTGTGGCCCTCCCTTTGCGGGAAATTCATCTAGAAGGTCAACAAAACTCATTATTGAATGAATCTTCAATATACGGTCTGTTCGCATTGCGCAAGTGACTGTGCACTTGCGGGAATGCCCGGATAGGGGTAAAAAACATTTTGATGTCAGATTCAGCCGAAATTAAATGCACCATCGCTTTCTGGTATTACAGGCGCATGTTGCTGGTTATCGCACTGATGGGTGTTGGAGGCGGTTGGTTTTTTTATGACGGAAAAGTTGGGTGGCCGGAAAAAAACGTGGCTGCTGTCGCTAAACGAGCATTTGAGGCAGCTGCCGATGGTAATAACTGGAGTTCGTTTAGCTCGAAGGATGAAGCCTTTGTTGATTCTGCTTTTGTTGAGGCTGGCAAGGAATGGGAGTTGATAAGGGAAGCGCATGGGCAGGGAGGTATGCCGCGACCATGGAGTGAATTTATTAAGTCCTCACCTGGCAGGGATGCTCTTGGGCAAATTAACAACGAGAGCATTCTAAAAGAGGCATACCTTGCTGGGGCAGGAGGTATTTTGTCATGGGGTGAATACGCCGCCGAAAATGATATCCCAGCCAATAAGAATCAGGCCAAACCGGATTCAAAGCACGGGCAATATGGTTGGGAGGCTATTGAAAGTGCCTTTAAAGGAGCTTCAAAAAAGCGTGAGTGGTCTTTTTATGGACCTTCCACAGGATATAAGCACTGGAAAGTTAAAGATCCGGTCTATCATTTTAGTTCTGAGATTCAGGGGCAATTGTGGATCGCGAATATTTTATGGGTTCTTGCTGGGTTTACTTTTTTTTACATGATCATAGGAAGTCGGCGACGTTTGTCTGCTGATGC
>CALCSP010000122.1 GCA_937893785.1 uncultured Verrucomicrobiales bacterium | reverse complement strand
GAAGAAGACTTGGGCATCTTAAGAGACTTAATCCATCACCCGCCTCTATCCTGAAAGCAGAATAAGTTAGGTGGGCTTCACCCTAAAAAGGCGAAACCCAACTCGCAAGGTTTAATTATACTGAGCACCATGGACTTCCGGGACTCAATGAACAGAGCATGAAAATCCTGTTTTTCGAGATCGACCGCGGCAGATTTTCCCCTTATCGTGAACTCACTAGATAAACTGACCCATGAAAACCAGAATTCTTTCCCTTCTTATCACGTTATCTCTTCTCCCTGTTGTTTATGCGGCAAAGGCACCAAACGGCAAGGAATTTCCCGCACACTGGGGCGATCCACCTGCCCGCCAAACTCGTGACCTGCGCCCACTGCCTGGCAACTATGGCAGAGGCAGCTCAACACTTGCCAAGTGGATCCAGAAAAACCTCGATACCGATGCTGCCAAACCGACAAAACACGAAGGCAAATGGCAATCCCTCTTTACCCCCGAAACCAAGAACCTTGACGGATGGGAAATCAAAAGCGGCTTTGCCACCTACGTCATCAAGCACGGCGCTATTTTAGGAACCACCGCCGAAGGCAGCGGCAATACCTTTCTCTGCACCAAGAAGCATTACGGTGACTTTGAACTGGAGTTTGAAGTTGTGTGTCACGATCGGCTCAACTCCGGTGTTCAAATCCGGTCGCTGCTCAAGAATCCCGAAGGTAAATATGGAGGAAGAGTCAACGGTCCGCAGGTCGAGATTGAAGCAAGCGGTGCAAAAGGCGCCGAGGCTGGATATATTTACGGTGAAGCTACAGGCCGCGGTTGGCTCACTCCAAAGGCCGAGCTCAAACCACACAAGCATTTCAAAGACCGCGAGTGGAACAAATACCGTATTGTTGCCAAGGGACCTCGCATCCAAACCTGGATCAATGGTCAACCTGTTGCCGACCTTACCGATGAGGCAATATACAAGACTCACTCGAAAGGAGTGATTGGATTGCAGGTCCACGGCATCGGAAAAAAATCCGGTCCTTTCACTGTTCAGTGGCGCAATATCCGAATCAAGGAACTCTAGACTTAAGCCACCTCTGAGGCAATACACTGGGGGGATGCCTTTAACCCATTACCCCAGGCAATCCCTGTTTTTTTACCATGCGATTAACCATCCTTTGTCTGATCTTTCTCAGTGCGTTCTGTCATGGAGCAGAGCGTCCCAACATCCTTTTTATCTATCTGGACGATTTCGGGTGGAAAGACACCAGCTATGCCGGGTCGGATTTCTATGAAACACCGCACCTAGACAAGTTAGCCGCGCAGGGAATGATTTTCTCTGATGCCTACGCAGGCGCATCCAATTGTGCCCCCTCTCGCGCCTGCCTGCTTTCCGGCCAATACAGCCCTCGCCATGAAATCTACAATGTCGGCACTGGACCGCGCGGCAAGAGTGAGCACAGGCGCCTCAAAGCCATCTCCGGCACCGACACTCTCCGCCCTGACATCATGACCTGGGCACAATCCGCAAAGAATGCAGGGTATACCACAGCAACCCTTGGCAAATGGCACCTGAGTAAAGATCCCCTCCCGTATGGTTTCGACCTGAATATCGGAGGCGGCCGCTCAGGCAGTCCGCCAAAGGGATATTTGCCTCCACATGGTAATGTGGCCGGTCTAAAAAATGCACCCAAGGATGAATACCTGACTGATCGACTCAGCGAGGAGGCCATTAACTTCATTGAGAAGAACCGAGCAAAACCATGGTTGGTTTATCTCACCCACTTCGCCGTACATACCCCACTTCAGGCAAAAGAAGAGGACAGGAAATACTTTGCTGCCAAAAAACCAGGGAAGCTCCACAATCATGCAATCATGGGAGGTATGATCAAGAGTGTTGATGATGGAGTCGGTCGCATCATTGCCAAACTTGAAGAATTAAACCTCAGAAAAAATACCGTTATCCTCTTTTATTCTGACAATGGCGGTTACGGACCCGCCACTTCCATGCATCCACTCAAGGGATACAAGGGAACCTACTATGAAGGTGGAATCCGTGTGCCCTTCTTTGTCAATTGGCCTGGCACTGTTCAACCGGGCTCTCGATGCGATACTCCGATTACCGCTGTTGATCTGCACCCGACCATCCGGGCAATCTGTGGGGGCAAGGCTCCCGCAAAACAAATTCAGGACGGGGTCAACCTGCTTCCCCTCTTCAGCGGAAAAAAGATTGATGATCGTTCCATCTATTGGCACTTCCCTGCCTACCTGCAAAGCTACAAGCGAATCGACGAACAACCCGATCCATTCTTCCGTGCACGCCCCTGTGGTGTGATCCGAGAGGGCGACTGGAAGCTGATCGAGTATTTTGAGGATGGCCGCCTTGAACTTTTCAACCTCGCTGAGGACATCGGAGAAAAACGCAACCTTGCCAAGTCAAATCCTGAAAAGGCGAAGGAAATGCATGATAAGATTAAGGCTTGGCGGGCACGCACCAAAGCGCCAGTTCCTACAGAGAAAAACCCAGGCTACAGAAAAAGCTAAATCTCCTTTTGCCTGCGAACCCTTTTGCCTGCGAACTGAAGGCAATCAAGAGCCCGGTAGCAACTACTTTCCGGCCTAGGCCAGAATTTCCCCAACCACGTTT
>CALCSP010000121.1 GCA_937893785.1 uncultured Verrucomicrobiales bacterium | reverse complement strand
TCCTGACACATGTGCTTTTGGCAGGAGGAGTCACAACGATCCTTGCGTTCAACCGTGCCTCTCCGCCGGGCAATGATGATTTTGAGAATGCCAGAGCCTTGTATTCAGGAGAGGTCAGGTCAGGATTTGGCGATAATTATTATGCTACAAGTGAGCTTTATGAACCAGAGCACGGGCAATCCTCGACGGGAGGATCGGTTTGGTGGAGTTGGGATGCTCCTCAATCGGGAGAAGCGGAACTGGGTGTGATGACGCAGGATTTTGAGGCAGTGGTGGGTGTTTATAGGGGAGCGGTTTTACAAACCCTTGTTGAGGTTGCTGCCCGGCAGCCAGGGGCAACGGACCCGCTCCGTTTTAGCGTTCAGGAAGGGCACTCATACTATGTGGCTGTTGCTGGAGTGGAAGAAAGGCAGGAAGGAAAAATAGCTGTGAGTATTTCCATGATCGATGATGATCTCAGTCAAGAGGAAGAGGAGCAACACGTGCTGCTGTTGCCGGAAATGTTTGAAGTGGAGGAAGTCAATGAGGATGATTCGGATGAGGAACGGGTGTATGTCCGGACAAAATCCAGCGATTCTCAAGAAAAGGCTCCGGAGGATACCCGGCTTGAATCGGACAATAATACCGTTGCCGCCAGTGAGTTGCTTCCCGGTGAGAAGGGAAATGATAATGTTCCGAATATTGCTGGGGAGGACTTGCCGTTTGGCGAGCTGGAAGCCAGTGAGTTTGTTGATGGAGATTTCAGACATGAGGAACCGCTATCGGTGAGTCAAAATCAAAATGTGCGTGACGAGCTTGCGCCCAAGATATCAGACCTTGGCGAGCAAAGCCCCGCCGAAGCATTGGCGTTGCCCGAAGTAAAGCAGCATACTAAGAACGGGGATGTTGTGCGTGATGTTGAACGCGAGGAGCGCATAGAGGATGACGGCACCTTACTGGAGGTTGCCGGCACTGATCCGGAACAGATAGTGAAGGAGAATCAAAATGGGGATGTCGAAGAAGTTTCCAATGAATTAAAACAGGAGGAAACTGTGAGTGAAAAGGTGCCTGCAGAGTTTGCCGTGAATGAAATGCAGCAGAAGGAGGTTAGTCCTCCGGGGTTCCGGACACATGCTGCGAAAAAACGCCTCGAGGGCAGGTTGAGTAATCTCGGTAATGCCGCGCTGGATGTGGCCGAGACCCCTCTGGGGCACTACAAGAAAAAAGTGGATCTGGCGGTACAACGCAGTTGGCATCGAGCCCGTATTGCCAGAGGGGATTTTGCCAAGTTTGGATCGTTGAAAGTCAGGTTCTGGGTTGATCGTTCAGGAAAAATCGTGGAGTTAAAGGTGGTTCGCAATAATGCCGACCCCGTCATGCTGGATTTTTCGATCAGCGGAATTCGTAATGCGGTATTGCCGCCGGTTCCCGAGGAGTTGATCAACAGGACTCAGGATGAGCGGATGGAATTTGATTACGAGATTATTATTTACTAAAGATGCCTGCTTTCCCGAACGTGGCTGATTTGGCCATTGAGTTTTCATCATCCGTTGACGCGGTGTGGGCATTTCTGAGTGATGGCGGGTTTTTTATGCTGTTATTGGTTGCCGTGTCGCTTCTTTCCGTGGCAGTGATTCTTTACAAGGTTGTGACCCTGCTTGTAGAAAATATTGCACCAGCAAAGGTCCAGAGGGCCTTAACCAAGGCAGATGAATATGTTTCCAGCGGGGAGCTGCCTGAGCTCATAGACCTTTTGCGCAAAAAGAAGTCTCCACTTTCGCGTATTGCTTTGACTACGATTACTGGAGGGTATTCAGGCAGGGCGGAGGCGACGGCGGCGACCGAGGCCAAGGCCCGAGAGGAAATTGTCGATTTGGAAAAGGGCATAGCACCTCTGGAGGTTGTGATCACTATTGCACCTCTGCTAGGGCTTTTGGGCACGGTATCCAGTCTTGTTGCTGTATTCAGCAACTTAGATGGCGGGGTAGGCGTGGGAGGGCGCGCTGAGGTTGCCCGGGGAATTGCTGAGGCCCTGAATACGACCATTGCGGGGTTGGCGATCGCAGTTCCCACCGTCGTAGCACACAGTTATTTTACCAAGAAGCTTGAGCGCCTGGCAATACGAATGGAATCACTTACCAATGGTTTGTTGGCGGCACTTTGCAAGCCGCGTAGCCCAGAGGTTCTTGATCCTGTGTTTGCCGAGCAATCACTATTGTCTTCCTCTTCGCACGTTAACCAGCAGTCATAGTATTTTGAACTTCGTCCGCAAGCGATCATCAAGACCTTCTGTGCCGATCATTTCGCTGATCGATATCCTTGCGATCTTGCTGATTTATTTCATTCTTACCTCGACGCCGCTTGAGGAAAAAACGTTTGCCAATATCACCCTTCCGAAGGCTTCATCACTGTCATCCAAAACCACAAGTGAGTCACGCATGGAGTTGGCAATTAGTGCTGATTCAAAGGTTTTTCTGGGTTCTGAGGAGGTGCCAGCAGGGGAACTTGTAGCAAATCTGCGTAAACTCAAGAAGGAGCG
>CALCSP010000120.1 GCA_937893785.1 uncultured Verrucomicrobiales bacterium | reverse complement strand
CCGGCAAGGATGCGTGCCAGTGTTTTTTTTTGCTGCCCAGCGCTGCGAAATCTTGATAGTATATCAACTTCAATCGGATACTCTGAAAATCTTTCTCTGAGTGTTTCATAGTGCTGTTGGGCAAGAACCGTTGTCGGGCAGAGGAATGCGACCTGCTTACCTCCCATAACTGCCTTGAATGCGGCACGGATGGCTACCTCTGTCTTGCCAAATCCGACATCTCCACAGATAAGCCTGTCCATGGGACGGGTAGACTCCATGTCTGCCTTGGTGTTATCAATAGCAAGTATTTGATCGGCTGTTTCACGGTAAATAAAACTATTTTCAAACTCGGTTTGCCACTTGTTGTCGGGTGGGTGGGAGTAACTGCTTGATGTTTCGCGCTGAGCATGGGTGCTAAGCAGGTTGGCTGCATAGTCCATGATCGACTTTTCCGCCTGTTGCCTGCACTTTGCCCACCTGCCACCTCCGAGCTTATCAAGTCTTGGAACCTTGTTGCCTGAACCTACATACCGGGAAACAAGGTGCGCTTGCTCAAGTGGCACGTAGAGTTTTGCTTGGTCGTCATATTCAATAACGATGGCCTCATCCTCCGCCTTACCGGACCCTTCCATTCTGATAAGACCACGATAGATGCCGATGCCATGATCAACATGCACTACGCGCTCATCTTCGTTGAGTTCTTGTAGATCGGTTGAGTTAATTCGGTTGGTTTCTTTGCGTTGGCGGTTAAAGGTGCGCCTGGCACGGGAAGATGTATATCTGCCAAATAACTCGCTGGATGCAATGACCGCCAATTTTACCGATGGGATGGTGAACCCAAATTGAATGCTGCCAATAATGCTGGTTGGAAAGGCAGGGTCAGGCAAGACACCGCTTTCAGTAACTAGTTCGCGGAATCGTTCCTCTTCACCTTCATTGCTGAAAAAAATAGAGGCCTTCCACCCTTGAGAATACCACTGAGAAAGGGTTTTACAGAATGTCTCATGCCGTGCCTGCTGCAGGATGAAGTCTCCCACTTCAAAATTGCCGAATGGTTCCTCATGACAGGATACAGATAATTCCACATCATGGTTGTGCTCTTCAGTTTCATGTGTGATCCAGACGGATGCTTCTGGAAGTTGTTGACCGATGCTTATCACCAAGTCCCCGGGGGTGATGCAGTCACGTAACAGACAGGTTTCTTTCTCCGCAATTCCCATCATAATGAGAGCGGAGTTGGGTCTAGAGATTGAAATTTGGGAGTCGATATCAAATTCCCTGATAGAATCAATAAAGTCGTCAAAAAACTCGATGCGTAAGGGGGCAAATCCCTGCAGAGAAAAAATATCCACAATACCTCCACGAAGGGAATACTGTCCGCGTGCGGTTACCAGCGTTTCTTTT
>CALCSP010000119.1 GCA_937893785.1 uncultured Verrucomicrobiales bacterium | reverse complement strand
TTGATGATGACGATGGTAATAATGACGATGACGAGGGTAATGATCAGGATGAGGATGACGATGATGATGCTGCTGATGCTGATGCTGCTGGTAATGATGCTGCTGATCTTCGTGATCTTTTACTTCATTCTGATCCGCCCACAGAAACAAAAACAGAAGAAGCTCGAAGAGCAAAGAAATGCCCTCAAATCCGGAGACAAGGTTATTACCGCCGGAGGAATCCACGGACTGGTGACCAATGTCAAGGCACACAGCGTGACATTGAAGGTGGCCGACAACGTCAAAATCGAATTTGAGAAAGCGAGCATCGGCACTGTAATCAGTAAGGATAACGCAGAACCACCCGAACCAAGTCAAGAAGCAGGACCTGAAACAACAACCTAAAGAAAATAGGTTGAATGACCCTGCCCCCGATTAATATCAATCACGAGAGAGGCTTTTATAAGCCGGCCACATAAACCGCATTTTCAGGCAGAAAAAATGCGCATAACTTGCCCCATTTGCTCAGCCTCCATCGAGGTGAGTCAATCACATATCGGCAAGAAAGGTCGCTGTATTGAATGTGGGTCCAAATTCATCATCCCTGATCAGGATGGTGCGGAATTTAAAATCCTGGAGAAGGGTGAAATTCCAGATCGTGAAACGGTAAAAGAAAAAAAGGCTGTCCTGCGTGTCCCAAGCCAAGGCAGAGGCAAAAGACCAGTTACGCGGTTTCGTGTCAGGAGCAATAATGCCACTAGCAAGAATAACCCAGTTCTCATAGTCAGTTCTTTGTTAATCGTCGCAGCACTGGTGATTATTTTTTCACCAAAAGAGGATCAAAGCCCAAGAAAATCCCTAACTGATAATTCCAGTGCAAAACCAGATGCTCTGCCAGAGGAACCGCATCATCAAAAACTTGAGCCTGCCAAAGCAAGCAAACCTTTTGTAACCAAGAAAGAAAAACCGCTTAATCAAGCAGGGAACAGGGAACCGGAAATTGCCCTTAATAAAGTTAAAATTGAGGAAGAAGTAAGCGTTGAGAAAAAAGTTTTTGAGTTAAGCCAAGAGAAGCAGAGTCGCGCCCTTGCCTTCATGAAATCCACTCAGGAAAGCAAACGCAAGGGGGCTTATCTGGCGATGCGAAACCTTGGAAGTGAAGCTAAACCTGTCTACCTCGAACTCTTGGAAAAGGCCAGGACACACCACCTTGAGCAGATCGGTGATATCGCTTTTAACCTCTCCATCAATGAGAATGCATTCACCGAATTCAAGGAAACTTATGAAAACTGGCAAGATATGGTGTCTTTAGCCCGTCAAAAAATTCAAACTGACTGGAAAACGAAATCCCCACAGGATTACCGACAAAGACATCAAGAAATGGATGCTGATTTTGATGAATCTTTGCAACTCTACCTCAGTGTTGTCCAGAACGTGGAACGGGCTAAGAAGCAGGATCTCTCTGTAATTGAGAAACCGATGAGCATCCTCAGGGAAATTAACGAGGAGAGGGCATGGTGTGATGACCGTGAAATCGGGAAAACACCCAACCTTATTGAGACGATTAGCAATGCAGGCGGGGCAGAAGGTTTCGTGAAAATCATGAACTCGCTTGATAGTGCTCATGGTCTGATCCTGCAACGAGAAGCCGTTGCCAAGCACAATGCCGCATGCAACTGGGCTGGCAATGAACACATCCGATTTGCAGCTCTGCTAAACGATCGGCGGGTGGCAATTAAGCTGACACCTCTGAGGCTCGAAGAAAACCTAAGCAATGCATGCCGGGACCACTCCATAGACATGGCAACCAATGGATACTTCTCCCATACCGGATTAACCGCCGAAACCCGCTCCTTCACAATTAGGGCAAAACGAGCTGGTTTTACTGGAGGCGCAAGCGGGGAGTGTATATTCATGGGTAACCCTGCTGCTGCTGCCGCACACAAGGCTTGGTGGTATAGTGACGGACACCGCTTAATCATGTATGCCTCAGGACCAGGCACACTGGGACTGGGAACCTCAGGCACACACTGGACTCTGAACACTGCCCGTTGAAAACGGCAGTGCCAGTTACAGAAATTTCAAGCGTAGAAAAGCTTGAGCAGAGAACTCCCCCCTGCCCTATTGCCAACGAGCAAGCGTTCGCCGAAGAAATGACGTTACCTTGCTCCCAATAATTCAACCATTGCCTGTCCCAGAGCATCTCCGATAAGAAAATAACTTTCGGCGTTTCCGAACCAGTGATGTCCATGGCCAACATTTGGCGAATCCTTTGCAAGCCTTGCGAAGCCCGCAGTCTTGACAAAACGTACATTACCCCCCAGTTCCGGACGAATGCAGGCAGCAGCCTGGGCTGAGCGTATCATTTTCATGGATTTCCCTGCAGAGTCGCCACCGTTACCTAGTTCCCCAACAACAACCGGCATGTCAGCAAATCGAAGATCTCGCCGGAGGTCCTGTATCAAGTGAACGAGGTTCTGCTCATATCCATTCCTAGCCTGCTCATCAAACATATCATTCCATCCCTGAAACCAGAAAAATCCAGATAACTCAGGCTTACAGCCAACTAGTGCGGGGAACTCTTCAGGAATGCGCCTCAGGCCCTCCTGAAAATCATCAAGCATCTTCTTGTAGTATTCACCAGTTTCTCCACCTGCAGAAGGGGGACGAAAATCCTTGTGCAAGCTCTTACCGCCCCATGCGGTTTTAATCAAAAGCACAGTTGATTCAAAATGGTCACCCAACCGATGCCCGATCTGTAACTCAGGCCCAAAATGATGAGGGTCCCCATAACCAGTAAACCCTATAGAAAGGCCACCATACAACACCTTCTTGCCGTCACGTATGACCGCTCGAACCATAACATCATCACGAACTGTCCAGCTACCACTAGCATCCTTTAGGTGCGCATATCTCGCTACGTTACCAGACTTCTCCATCACCTTCGTAAGAATTCCTTTTCCGCCGTTGTAGTATTTCTCATGATCCAGATCGACGACCGCCTGACCTTCCATGTTCGACTGCCCGGCAAGAAGAAAAACTTTAATACGGGAACCCGTTTTCCTAGACTGGGAAAACAACCATCGATAAAACTCTGGATTATTGTATGTGCGGGTCCATGAATCATGATTAACACCCGGATAAGAGGTGAACTTCACCTTCTTATTTCCAGCAGCTCTCAGCGCGGCCACAAGAATCTCGCTTTCTTTTTGTGGAACAACCTTATCCTTTTCTCCGTGAAACGCCCATACAGGGATATCCTTAACTTTCTTAAGATCTTCAATCCGAAAATTGCGTTGGATTTTTGAGCCTAGATTCAAGTTCAACCTACCAATGTCTCCTCCCCCACAAATCGGCGCAGCCGCAGCAAAAAATTCGGGGTATTTTGAAATTAAATCCCAACTGCCATAACCGCCCATGCTCAGCCCGGTCACATAAACACGCTTCAAGTCGATCGATTTTTCATAGTCCTTAATAACCTCCTGCATGAGTTGCATCAGGGGCCTCGCTATCCACCAACTATCCGATGGACACTGCGGAGAAATTACCACCGCATTCTTAAGTTCATTGACTTTCCCCGTCAGCTTGGGAGGGCCGTGCACCTTTACACGATCCAGATTGTCACCCCGTTCTCCAGCGCCGTGAAGAAAAAGGAGAACAGGCCAACCACCGGGAGGTGCCTCCCCGTCAGGAATATGCAGCCAATAGCGCAACTTCTGACCATCAATCTCCTTCTCCATTCTCTGGGCGCTTTGCCCGGCCCAGACAGATGCCACTCCAAAAGCGAATACTATTAATAGAAATAAACTCTTCATGTCACTAGACTAGGTGCATTAAATATCCATTTTGCCAAGCGATATGAATGCCTTAGGTGCCATTGACTTATCGTGCTCATTCTGAGATATTAAGTATACAATATCTAAGACATTATGATCCGAAGAGCCTCAAGAATTACTGCTATAATGCTAGCCTCTGCCGCTTTTGTTATTGCCGGACCGGTATTCCTCGGAGGAAAAAAAGTGAAACCTATCGACCCCGTTACCCCTAACAAGATCTCCAAGGAGGAAAGTGCCAAGCTCGAAACCGTTGACCTAGGTGCCGGATGCTTCTGGTGTATTGAAGCTGTATTGGAACGAATCAAGGGTGTGCAATCTGTCGAGTCAGGCTACATGGGGGGCATTATCCAAAACCCCACTTATAAGCAAATCTGCACCGGAACAACCGGGCATGCAGAAATCGTAAGAGTGAAATTTGACCCCAAGGCCCTGCCCTTCCCGAAACTGCTGGAAGTCTTCTGGGAACTGCACGACCCGACCACCCTCAACCGTCAGGGTGCCGACGAGGGAACTCAGTACCGATCGGCTATATTCTACCACAGCGATGAACAAAAGAAGGCCGCTGAAATATCCAAGACCAAAAAAGACAAGTCAGGTAAATTCAAGAATCCTATTGTCACGGAAATCACCAAGGTAAGCACTTTCTACCCGGCAGAGGACTATCATCAAGATTACTTCGAAGCCAATAAGAACGCGCCTTATTGTCGAGCAGTCATCTGGCCTAAACTTGCGAAGCTTGGGTTACTTAAGGAAGAATAGATCCTCCTTACCTTTCAGCATAGCGCTGTTAAACTCCCGCACTGCTGCATCCTAAAACCCCACTCGAAGAGTGGTGCATTACACACATGCATCTCGGCGAAATATTAACATCTCGTAAAAACCAAACCCATGAACAGTAAAATCCTACTGACCTTTTGTCTCGTTTGCTTAACGGCATTTCTCCCCGCCGCTCAGCGGCCCAATATCATCTTGATCATGGGCGATGACATGGGCATTTCCGACCTTGGATGCTACGGAAGTGAGATTGAAACGCCGGTATTGGATCAGCTTGCCGAAAGCGGATTGCGTTTCACGCAATTCTACAATACGGCACGGTGCTGCCCCACAAGAGCCTCTCTTCTAAGCGGACTCTATCCCCATCAGGCAGGAATCGGCTGGATGATGACGGATCGAGGGCATCCGGGTTACCAGGGAGAGCTCAATCGTGAGTGTGTGACCATTGCTGAGGCTCTCAAGACCGCCGGCTATGGCACATATATGGCTGGTAAATGGCATGTCACCAAGCATGTTTCACCGGAAGGACCAAAGGATAACTGGCCAATGCAGCGTGGATTTGATCGATTTTACGGCACCATCCATGGTGCCGGATCACTATGGGATCCCAACTCGCTGACCCGAGATAATACGCAGATCGCCCCCGATAGTGATCCCGAATATCTACCCGAGAAAGATTGGTTTTATACAGATGCAATCGCTGACCAGACCGTCCGATATATCAACGAGCATTTGGCAGCCAAACCAAATGCTCCGTTCTTCTGCTACGTCTCGTTTACCGCAGCGCACTGGCCGATGCATGCACGTCCTGAAACCATTGCAAAATACAAAGGAAAATATGATGCCGGTTACAAAGTCATCCGGCAAGCACGCTTCCAAAAGATGAAAGAACTCGGCATCATCAAGAAAGATTCAATACTCTCGCCTCAGGCATGGCAGTGGGGCAGCGTTCAAGAGGAGGAATGGGAGATTCGATGTATGGAGGTTTATGCAGCCATGGTGGATGAAATGGATGAAGCCATTGGAAAAATAGTATCAAGCGTGAAAAAGGGAGGGCAACTCGACAACACCCTAATTTTCTTCCTGCAGGATAACGGGGGGTGTGCGGAGGCATATGGACGCAGAGGGAAATTCAAGCCTCGAGCAGAAAAACCAACATTGCCGCCGATGAAAAAGGGAGAACTGCAAACTCGTATGCAGCCGGTGCAGACACGTGATGGTTATCCTGTCCGCACTGGAGCCGGAGTCATGCCAGGGCCCGCTGATACTTACATCGGATACGGCATGGGCTGGGCCAATGTTTCAAATACACCATTTCGTGAATACAAGCACTGGGTGCATGAGGGAGGTATCAGCACCCCCCTCATTGCTCATTGGCCAGCGGGAATTAAGCGTAGAGGACAACTCGAACACCAGCCGGGACACCTGATTGATATTATGGCTACCTGCGTAGAGCTCGGAAAGGTGAATTACCCCAATCAATTTAACGGCAAAAAAATTAAACCACTTGAAGGGCGAAGCCTCGTTACGGCATTCAATGGAAACACCATTAAACGTGATGCCATTTTCTGGGAACATGAGGGAAATATTGCCATTCGCAAAGGAGAATGGAAACTGGTCGCTAAGGAAAACCAACCATGGGAACTCTACAACATCGCAAAGGATCGAACTGAGGTGCATGACTTGGCAAAGGACAAACCAGCTCTCGTCAAACAACTATCAAACGAATTTCAAGCCTATGCAGATCGTGCCAATGTATCGCCTGTCGGCACATGGCGCGGTAAGCCAAGGGGCAAGAAAACCAGTAAAAAAGAGTTCTTCCAGTTAAAAGAAGGTGAAAGGCTAACACAGGAGGAGGCCCCCAATATTGCGGGACGCGGCATCCTCCTTGAGGGAGTTGTGAAATCCCGGGATACCGATGGGGTCATTATAGCCCAGGGTGGTGATGCCCACGGGTTTGCGCTGATTCTTGAGAACATGCACCTTTGTTATTTGACCTGCGTCAATGGTAAGGTCAGCACAGTCCGATCTCGTTCTCCTCTAGATAGTTCTAGTTTCCAGTTTCGTTGCGAAATGAACTCGACTGGCAATGTCAAACTGCAGGTTAACGGCATCCAAATTGCCTCAGGCAAAGTATTGCCAACATCCAGTATGCCCATTGATGGCCTCGCCGTATCCTCGGATCCAGGTGGTACAGTTGGTGATTATGAATCAGAGCATCCACTGGATGGGAATGTTCGAATGACACTAAAACTGCTACCGAAAAGTAAGAAAAGTGCTACCAACAATTCATCAAGCCAGGTTCCAACTAAGGAAAAATCGGCAAATCCATTGTCTTCTATTAAAGACTTACCCGGTCTGCCAAGGGTTTTGCTGATCGGTGATTCCATATCGATTGGCTATACACTGCCAGTACGAAGCCTGCTGAAGGGTAAGGCAAACGTACACCGCCCACCCACTAATTGCGCTTCCACCAAACACGGTCTAACCGCTATTGACGAATGGTTGGGAGACGGCAAATGGGATGTCATCCATTTCAACTGGGGATTACATGACTTGAAATACATGGGGCCCAATGGCGAAAATCTCGCTGACCCGAAAAACTCAGCCAATACCCAACAGGTTCCGATCAAGCAATACAGCGAAAACCTTAAAAAATTGGTGAACCGTCTCAACCAAACCGGAGCAAAGTTAATATGGAGAAATACGACTCCCGTTCCAATTGGCGCAAAGGGACGAGTGCCGGGTGATGCCATCAAATACAATGCCGCAGCTGCATTGGTGATGTCAGAAAATAGAATTCCCACTGATGATTTATATCAATTCTCAAAGATGCGCTGGGAAAAAATCGGCAGGAAATCTAATGTCCATTTCACAGCTGAAGGCTCTAGGTTGCTAGCTGAGCAGGTCGCTAAAACAATCCTCGCTCAATTAGAATGAACAAGAGCCGGTAAACATCAATCCCCTTTCTTTCTGATACAGTAAAGGTGATTTAGTGTACGAATGATGAGGGAATTTCCAGCAATCGCCGGTGTTGACATAATCAGTTCGCCTAATTCATTGCGCCCAATCATTCTGAAGCGATCCCCCGCCTCAACAACAACGGTCTCCCCTCTTTCCCCAAAACAAAATATCTTGCCGTTATAAGCCAGTGGGGATGCAGTGAACTTTGCAGACTTTCCAAGGCGCTCACGGTCATAAATAACCTTGCCAGTTTTCGCCTCATAACAACTTAGCAACCCACGGTCTAGCAACACATACACCCTTCCATCATAAAGAACGGGAGTCGGCATATAAGGTGCCCCTTTTTTCTGGCACCAAACAATGAACTGGTTTTCTTTCTCGTCAGGACCAAGGCTAATATCCCCTTTGGCACCAGGCTTGATAGCAAATAAAGGCTTGCGTCTATCGCCTACATATCCTGAGCATAAATAAAGAAGATCGCCCTCCGCAAAGGGGCTCGGCACGGTAATCTGCGACAATCCCTTTAGCGTCCACAAGACATTCCCACTCAGATCGTAGGATCTGGTCATACCTGTTCCTGGCGTAATGATTTCGGTCCTTAAGCTGTTTTCCCAAACAAAAGGTGGCGACCAATTGCTGGGCTCATTCCGGTCCCTAGTCCAGATCACTGAACCGCTTTTCTTGTCAAGAGCAGCTAAGAATGACTGCTCATCATTATCGTTGATGACATAGATCCTATCTTTATGGAGAAAAGGAGAAGCCGCAGTACCCCATCCAAGGCGGGTCCTGACAGGCTTCCAGTGATAGTCCCAGATCCTGTTACCGTTCATATCAAAGACGAATAAGCCTACATTTCCGAAATACGCGTAAACTCTCTCCCCATCAGTGACAGGTGTCTCCGACGCATAAGAATTCTTGAGATGACGGGCATGCGCGGGAACACCCTTGTGCACCGTTCTACTCCAAATCACCTTGCCCGTTTTTAAATCGAGACAAATCACCTTCCATTCGTGAATATCCTTGGGCGCAGGACGCTCACCTCCAAAGTAAAGCCCCTCCTTGATCTTCTCAGTTTCCCCGGAATTGACCGCAGTGGTAAGAAAAATTCGCTCACCCCAAATACAAGGGCAAGACCACCCCATACCATCCACGGAAACTTTCCAGGCCACATTCTCCTCCTTGCTCCATTTTACCGGAAGCTCAGGTCTTGCCGCGATGCCCATAGCTCCCGGCCCGCGGAACTGAGGCCAGTGCATTACTTCACCTGCGTCACTGCTAAAACGAAGGCTTAAGATAAAAAGCCAAAGGAAACTGTATAGTCGCTTTTTCTTCTTCTTAGTCATATCTGATCTTACGCAAAAAGGGCGCACCTGCTCTCAGGTGCGCCTTTTGAACAGATAAATCTTGTGCTCTAGCGACCGCGACGATTCCTTTCAGCATCACCATGCTCGCGCTTCCCATGATGCTCGCGCTTCCCATGATGCTCGCGCTCCCCATGATGCTCGCGCTTCCCATGATGCTCGCGCTCCCCATGATGCTCGCGCTT
>CALCSP010000118.1 GCA_937893785.1 uncultured Verrucomicrobiales bacterium | reverse complement strand
TGTCACTGGTGACGATGAGCAGGGTATTTGCGGTAATCCCGGCATCATCGATGGCTTTCATGACCTCGCCAACCACCCAGTCAGTTTCAAAAACGAAATCCCCATATTTGCCCGCTTTGCTCTTGCCGATAAAATCTTTATTGGGAGCAACCGGGGTGTGAGGTGAGGGTAAGGGAAAGTAGAGAAAGAACGGTTTGTCCTTATGCTCGGTTTTTGTGTTCTTGATGTATGAGATAGCCTTTGCGGTCAGGTCGGGCAGGGCACTTTCCGGTTTCATCTTTTTGGACTTGAGTCCCGCCCGACCAAAGCCGTTGGCTTTCTTCTTGGTGGGAACAAGATCGCTATCGATGAGGGAATCATTTTCAATCCATGCGTAGGGAGGCATGTCCCATGATGCCGAACAGCCAAAGAAGTAATCAAAGCCGAGGGTTAGGGGTCCCGCGGTGAGTGGCTTGGCGTGGTCGATGCCGCTGGCATTGTGTTTTGGGTCTCCCACTGTTTTTTGATCGTTTCTCTGCCACCCCAGGCCGAGGTGCCATTTGCCGATGCAAGCTGTGCGGTATCCTTTCTGCTTCAGGAGGGAGGCGACCGTGGCACGGCCTTTCTCGATCAAGGGTGGTGAGTATCCGCCAAGCACCCCAGATTTCAGGCGGGATCGCCACGCATAACGGCCGGTCAAGACACCGTATCGCGTGGGTGTGCAAACACCGGAAGGGCTGTGGGCATCGGTGAACCGCCGGCCTTCTGCAGCCAGCCGGTCCATGTTCGGGGTGGGGATCTTTGAATCCGGGTTGTAGCAGGCGACATCACCGTATCCGAGATCATCCGCCATGATGAAAATGATGTTTGGGTTTTCAGCAAGCAGGGTGGAAACGATACTGACTGAAACTGCAATGGATAAGAGTATTTTCTTCATGATTGAGAGTTGTATCCTGAATGGCGATTTGGGACCTTATTATTGAAGAGATATTGTCGGCCCCTTTGTTCAAGTGGGTTGCTTCTTGCTTGTAGGCCTGCGAGCTTTTATTGCGGTTTGCCAATGCAATAGAGATATTTTTCGGTGCGGATATAAAAGGTATTTCCGTCAACGGCAGGGGTGGCCATCAAGGGTTGTCGCGCCAGCGAACTCGAACTGATAATTTCCAGTTTTCGTGAGGGTTTGATCACGGTGCAGATAGCATCTTCATTAAAGAAGTAGATCCGCCCCTTGGTGTATATGGGCGAAGCTGAATAGGCACCCTTGAGCCTTTCCTGCCAGATAACTTCGCCGGTCTTTGGCTCTAAGCAGGTTGCGATCCCGTTCCGGTTTACCAGAAAAAGTAGACCCTCAGCCAATAGTGGGGAGGCCCTTGGCGGCATGCGTTTTGTGACCTTCCAAACAATATGAGTTTCGGTGATATCACCGTTGCCATCCGGACGAATGGCCCAAAGTTCAGGGCTGTCCCGGTCAATGATGGCAAAGAGCAGGTCATGCCCGAACACGGGCCTAGGTGCGATCGACCAACCCCGATGACGGGCCTTCCAGAGTTCTTTTCCTGTGGTGGGCTCGTAGGCGAATACTCCTCTTCCTCCGACGCCAACCAACTGGGTTTTATCTCCTCGGGGAATCAGGACTGGCATGCCGTAGGCCTTCCTCTGGTGAACAGGTACTTTGCTGTAATCAAGGGAACGGTTTGTTTTCCAGGCAGTCGTACCATTCTCTTTGTTGAGGGCGACAATATACTGCACATCCCTTCCATCTACATGCATAACCAGCAGGTCTCCAACAAGCAACGGAGAGCTGGCAGGACCGGCTCCCTTTTCATGGTCACATTTCAGATCGCGACGGGTCCACAGGATTTTGCCGGTTTTCGTGTCCAGGCACGCGGTCCCATATGTCCCAAAATGAAGGTATACGCGGCCTTCCTCGATGACGGAAGTGGGTGTTGCGTAGGTGTTGTCTGCAGTGATTGATATGGGGATTTCGACGTCAAACACATGAATGTCGTGAAGGATCTTCCCGGATATCTTATGCACGCAGACGGCAAAAAGCTTGGTTCCTTCCTTTGTTGCGGTGGTCATCCAGACCTGGTTATTCCATATCACTGGCGATGACCATCCACGATGATGGATTGGTGTTTTCCAGATCACGTTTTTCTTCTCATCCCACTCCAAGGGCAACCCGGAAGAGTCAGTATGTCCGTTCCCGTTTGGACCACGGAATTGCCACCACTGTTTTTCAGAAGGAGCTGAGTGCAGGGTCGTAATCGAAAGAAGCAGAATGAATATTATTTTCATTGTCTAACGGGACTTCCCGGTTGGGTTGGGCAGCGCTTTCTGTGTTTTTTTGTTCGGATGCCCTTCTCACTTCATCGGTGAGTAGTCCACTGCTTTTAGGAAAACCTTGTGAGGAGCCTTGGCTAGAATTTTCCCATCTTTTACCGAGGCTGCTCGTGCCTTTTTCCAGTTAGGGTCACCGATAAATCCTTTCCAGTTCTTTTGAGCCTGAGCCGTGCCGCTTAAGACCGGCTTCTCATAGTGGGAAATAATGTAAATTAGAGTATTTGATTTACCCTTGTTGTCATCCATGGGTGTCCAGTAGGCGATATTGGTCATTC
>CALCSP010000117.1 GCA_937893785.1 uncultured Verrucomicrobiales bacterium | reverse complement strand
GCCACTTTTCTAACCGCCGAAGCCCTTGCCGGCTTTGCCGCCCCCTCATGTTATTGATTACCTACATCTTTAATAAAGCCGAAATACCACACAAGGCTTTGTTATAGTAATTATAGATTTACTTCTAAAGTCAGTTGCTTTTTATGATATTTATATATAATTTATAAATTATTGGACTCCAAGCTCATGGTTGAAGTCTACCACCACACAAGAAGATCCATGAAATTTGCAACCACACGCAAAAAAATGCGCACCATGAACACCCCACCCTGTTGCGCTTTACTCCTGATTCCGGTCCTGCTCATGGCTTTGTGCCATTCTGCTCAAGGAAAGGAAATCATCAGTTCCAGTCTGGAAACCTCGGCAGCATATGAGGCAGCTGCAGCTCCACTACGCAAGGCGCCGGAAAAAAACTATGACTTCAACAGGGCATCCGTCCGTGATGTTCTGCGATTCCTTGCAGACGATGCGGACATTGACTTCGTAGCCCTCCCTGAAATTGGCGATAATAATACCAAGCTCATCACCTTCTCACTGAACAAAAGCCCCTTCGCAGCCCTGGAAACCATCTCCAGAATGAACGGCGTTGCCCTTATCCTTGAAGACAACGTCTGGCATATGCGCCCCTTCAATGACTCTGCACTCATTGCACGTTCATATCGTGTCCGCTTCAACACTGCAGAGCTTAAGGGACGTGGTACATCATCTGGCTCTTCAACCACTTCAATCGGAGCAACCGGATCAGGAAGCCTTGGCTCGGGTGGAGCCAGCAGTTTCGGTAATTCGGCAGGTGGTGCCGGAGGTGGAGCAGGTAATCCTATGGCCGGTGGCATCGGAGGTCTGGGGCTGAGTGGAAGTGCAGGAGTGTTTTCCACCAGTGCGGATAAATTAGTGGAAGCTATCAAGGGAATAGTGGGTATACGCACATCAGGAATGAATGCCTTCATTGCCCCTGGATTGAACACAGTCGGCAATTTCGGGCCACTTCAGACCGGAACAGGCCACAATATCTCTTCCGGCGCACAGGGCATCACCGCAAATTCATCATCCTCAACCGGCAATGGCCAGGTTTTATGGAACTCGGACACCAATTCCCTCTTTGTCGTGGCAACCCGTCAACAGCACCAACTAGTCGAAAAGTATCTTGAAACCATCGACCAGCCCCAGCCCCTTATTGCCGTTGAAGTCAAATTCTTTGAGACTACCAAAGATCCACGCAAACAAATGGGCGTTGACTGGTCTGGAACTATGGATGGCGGCTATGGCCTCAGCCTCTCAGATCTAGCAACCAACGTAGACCTATCTCGAATAAAGGATACGAAGCTTCCGATGACAGCCATTCTCAGCGCCCCTGACGTTCAGGCAAAGGTCATGGCGCTGATCAAGGATCGCCAGACCACAACGGTCAGTTACCCAAGAGTGCTCACACGTAACAACCGAGAGGTTGCCATCCAAAGCGTCGTCAACCAACCTGTGCTTTCAGCTCAATCAAGTACTACTCCGGGGGTTGGTGGAACCACAACCTCATCTGTTACCTACCTGCCCATAGGAACAAGTATCAACGTTCTTCCAAAGCGTCTAGAGAATGGCCGTATATCGCTACAGGTTCTCATCACGGTATCAAGCATTATAGGCTCAGAAATCATCGGTGGAAATTCATATCCTGTAGCAAGCTCTAGGGTATTTACAGCACCTCTGGAAGTGGAAAGCGGCTACACTCTGGCCATCGGCGGTCTGGATGAAGCCTCCGACTCACGCGAAGGCTCCGGTCTTCCCCTGCTGAGTAAAATCCCGATTCTCAAGCACGGCTTCAAAAGCGACACTAAGACGCACACTCGAAAGAACATGTTGATCTTTATTACACCTACTATACTAGATGCGAAAAGTGGAGGGCTTTCAAAGACGCCCATCTCGGAAGTACCGCTTCGAGGTGATACGCCCCTTGCTAAATCGCCACGAGTCCAACCCGACGGCTCCCTCGCCGGCGGCATTGATGCCGTAGGTGATGCCATCAAATGGCTACAACAGGAATTTGCCACCATTGATCAAATCGTGATTGAGAGACGTGCCCTAAGAGAACATGGCGAGCATCTCGACAAGTTGATCAATACTGCGGACATGCTCTGGCACCAGATCAATGGGCACAAAGAAAAAAAACCGGCATCCGCAAAAGAACTTGAGGACGAGGAACGCGCACTTGATTCACTGCATTCAAGGATGCAGCGCACCCGCGAACAACTTTATAGGGGTAATTATCAACTCTTCAGCCGACCTCTGACCCAAGTTTTACGCTGAAGAACTGATAAAAGTCTCCTTGTGTGGTAGGGGGTCTTGGGGCTTATGTCCTGGGGCCCCCTTTTTCATAAGCTTGCAGTGCCAGTAAAAATCCGCTAAAAAAAGGGATGGCTAATATTTCACGTCTTTTCTTTGCTTTCCTCTCTGTAATCCTGCTGTCAAACTGTGGCACAGTGAAAATCACCAAGGCTCCATTTGGAAAAACAGGCGACGGCCAAGCCGTCGATCTCTACACCCTTTCTAACCCGTCAGGAATGAAGGCAAAAATCACCAACTATGGTGGTATTGTCACAGAATTGCATGTGCCAGACAAAAACGGCAATAACGGAGACGTCGTTTTAGGATACGACAAGTTGTCCAGCTATATCGAAGCCAGCCCCTACTTTGGCTGCATTACTGGCCGCTATGCCAACCGAATTGCCAAGGGGCGCTTTACCATTGATGGAACCGAATACAAGCTGGCAACCAATAATGGTGACAACCACCTCCACGGCGGTGTTGCAGGATTAGATAAGAAGGTCTGGTCAGCAAAGGAAGTCAAGGGAGTCGGCCGAGCCGGCATCGAGTTCAGCTATCTCAGTCCCGATGGAGAAGAAGGCTATCCGGGAAATGTTCACTGTAAGGTTACCTATTGGTTGACTGTACAAAATGAGATCGAAATCCAGTATGAAGCGACCACTGATAAATCAACACATCTTAACCTGACGCATCATTCCTATTTCAACTTGGCAGGTGCAGGGAGTGGCGACATCCTCAACCATGAAGTGGAGCTATTCGCAGACAAGTTTGTTCCCACTGATGCTTCCAACATTC
>CALCSP010000116.1 GCA_937893785.1 uncultured Verrucomicrobiales bacterium | reverse complement strand
GCAGAAAGATTGAAGTCCGCTTAGCCCACGATCGCAACCTCAACTACCTGATTGGTCGTTTTGCACTGGACTTTTCATCCAAAGCTCCCGCCAAGAAAGCATTAACGCCCTCGAAGAGTCCAGCCAAGCCGGTGAACCTAATGGTCATGCGTGAGTTAAAATCGCCAAGGGATACCTTTCTACTGACACGTGGTAATTTCACCCGCCCTGACAAAGAGAAGGGCAAAATCCTTCCCGGCAGCATCTCTGCAATTGCTCCCCCTCTCAAGAAAGCTGGAGAAGCAGGGAACCGTCTCGACCTTGCACGCTGGCTGGTTAATCCTTCCAATCCACTTACCCCGCGTGTGACCGTGAATCGGGTTTGGATGCGCTACTTTGGCAGGGGATTAGTGGAGACGGAAGAGGACTTTGGAACTCGGGGGGCATTACCCAGTCACCCTGAATTGCTCGATTACCTAGCCAGGCACTTCATCAATGAAGGCTGGTCCATGAAAAAACTCCATCGGCTTATTGTTACCAGCGCGACCTACCAGCAATCATCGGCCATACGCAAGGGCCTTAACAAAAAAGACCCCACCAACCTCCTGCTTGCCCGGCAATCACGTATCCGTCTAGATGCTGAGATTATACGCGATGCCGCCCTGTCGGCCAGCGGTCTGCTGGAACCAAGGATCGGGGGACCGGGAATCAGACCCCCGCAACCGCCGGGCATCTATTCCTTTACCCAAAGCCGTAAGCGATGGTCAACCAGCAAGGGAAGCGACCGCTATCGCCGGGCAATGTATATTGTTTTTTTCCGTAGCTCCCCCTACCCGTTGTTTGGCACTTTTGATGCCCCTGATTTTCAGACCACCTGCACAAGCAGGGGGCGTTCCAATACCCCGCTTCAGGCTCTGGCAATAGCCAATGACGTGGCCTTCATGGAATTGGCAAAAGGACTGGCCATGCGGGTCATTAACGAAGTCCCCGGCGAGGCCTCTGCACAACGTGAAGCACGGATCAAGAGAGCCGTCATGCTCGCACTTAGCCGTCCGCCAGACATCAAGGAGCTTGAGATATTAAACAATTATGCGGAAAGAGCCGTCAAAGACTATCAACAGGATCCCGAGTCGGCAAAGTTACTGCTCAAGGAATCCTTCCAATCCAATAAAACCTCATTGCCTGAGGCAGCCGCGCTGGTTTCCATTGCTAGAACCATCTTCAATACTGATAACTTCATCACCCGCGAATGACCTCAATTCATGACATACACGATCAAACCCGCAGGCATTTCTTCGGACAATGCGGTGTCGGAGTTGGAACAATCGCTCTCAACGAGCTATTTGCCCGGGATGCCTCGGGAAGGCATATTCCCAAGATCAACCCCACACAACCTATGGCAGCCCGCAAACCTCCATTGGCGGGCAAGGTCAAAAACGTCATCTTTCTGTCAATGGCGGGAGCACCCAGTCAACTTGAGCTCTTTGAATACAAGCCAAAGCTTAACGAACTGAGCGGTAAAGCCCCACCTGCAAGCCTATTGAAAGGCAAACGCTTTGCGTTCCTTAAAGGGAACGAAACCCTCCTTGGATCCACACGGAAATTCAGCCGCCATGGCCAATGTGGCATGCATATCAGTGAGATGTTCCCCCATCACCGCAAGATTGCCGACGAGGTCACATGGTTGCGCGGCATGACAACAGATGTTTTTAACCATGGACCGGCCAAGCTTTTCATGAACACGGGATTCCAGGCACCTGGACGCCCCAGCATGGGTTCATGGGTAACCTATGGCCTGGGCAGTGAATCTCAGGATCTTCCCGGGTTTGTCGTATTGCAAAGCGGTCCCCGCGGCCCTCGTGCAGGTAATTCCCTATGGGCAAGCGGTTTCCTCCCAACCTCCTTCCAAGGGGTACCATTCCGCAGCAGCGGCGACCCGATCCTCTATTTAAAAAGCCCAGACGGCTTGACCCGGGAAAAAGAGCGTGCCTTTTATGATACCGTCAGCCAGCTTAACCATATCAGGATGCAAAAGACCG
>CALCSP010000115.1 GCA_937893785.1 uncultured Verrucomicrobiales bacterium | reverse complement strand
TACTATCAAGATTTCGCAGCGCTGGGCAGCAAAAAAAAACACTGGCACGCATCCTTGCCGGTGAAGTTGATATCGTAGTTGGTACCCATCGCCTTATATCAAAAGACGTCAGCTTCCACAACCTGGGCCTTGCGATTATAGATGAAGAACAACGCTTTGGAGTCAAACACAAGGAACGCTTTAAGGAGATTTTCCGGCTTATCGATGTATTAACCCTCTCGGCCACTCCAATCCCAAGAACACTCTACCTCTCCTTGATGGGAGTAAAGGACATGTCCACCATCGACACGGCTCCTGCTGGTCGTGTCCCTGTCGAAACTATTATTTGTCAATACAGCGAGGAAATGATCCGTTCTGCTGTTAATCGCGAAAAAAGGCGGAACGGGCAGGTGTTTTTTCTTCACAACCGCGTCAAAAGTATTGAGGGCGTAAAACAAAAATTGGAAAAACTTATTCCTGGCATTCGCGTAGCCATAGGACATGGCCAAATGGAGGAAACCATGTTGGAGGATGTCATGCAGAATTTTATTGCTGGCAAGTTTGACGTGCTAGTATGCACCACAATCATTGAAAGCGGTATTGATATACCTAATGCCAACACCATTATCATCGACCGCGCTGACAGGTTTGGCCTTGCTGACCTCTACCAGTTACGTGGACGGGTCGGACGTGCCGGGCACAAGGCATACGCTCTGCTGATGTTGCCTCCCGATATCCTTGCAACGACAGATGCTAGGAAGCGCATTAATGCCATCCGAAACTATACCGACCTAGGGTCTGGATTTAAAATCGCAATGAGAGATCTAGAAATTCGTGGTGCAGGAAACATGCTAGGCACTCAGCAATCTGGGCACATTGCCGCCGTCGGCTTTGAACTGTATTGCAAACTTCTTAGAAAATCGGTAACCAAGCTCAAGGGAAACCGTTCCACCAATCAAGCCGAATGCTCTATACAGATTGATTTTATCTGCACAAACGAAGCTGCATACCTGCAAGCTGCCGAGGATAGCCTTCCGGCATTCCTTCCAGCTTCTTTCCTTCCCGAGGCCACTCTACGCATCAATGCTTACCGACAGCTCTCGGAACTGGACAGTATAAAGGATCTCAAGGCACTGATTAGGCAATGGCGCGATCGGTTTGGTCCACCGCCAACAGCTGTAGATTACCTTCTACGCTGCACCGAACTCAAACTGGCAGCCTCTGCATCAGGAATCCAGTCCGTGGAGATTGCCGGCGATAAACTTATGCTGACCAGAAACGGGCAGTATGTGCTAATCGAGGGTAAATTCCCAAGACTTCAGGGAACAAGGCACGAAGAACGCTTGCAAAACGCACTCATGTTAGTTAAGAAGTTTTAACTAATTGAGCGATGCCGCCTCCCGTGCCATCATTCACATAAAAAGCCAACCTGCGTGATCCATGATGCTCCGCTACATTACTATAACCAGTCTACTCTCGGTAACACTGAATCTCTATACCCAAGCCTCTCCAAGTGATTTCAATTCACTTGCAGCAGTAGTTAATGGCAATGTGATTACTCGATCGGAGGTCCAAGAGGCCATTAAGCACACCGAGCAAATGATCATGCTCACTGTCTCGGAGGAGGACAAAAGGAAAAAGCAGTTGGCAACTCTGAAAGAAGATGCGCTTAACAGCCTTATTGAGCGCGAACTGATCCTTACCGAATTCAAGAAAATAGGAGGAAAAATCAGAGAGGAACTGATTACTCAGGACGTAAACAAGATTATTAACAGCGAGCGTTTCGGCGGTGACCGGGATAAGTTTCTCAAGGAACTGGTAAAGACAGGAATGACCCTCAAGCGCTTCAAAGATCTGAGGGAAAAAATCCTGACCGTTGAATTAATGCGCTCCCGTGAGAGTCGTAATGTCCTAGTTGTCACCCCGAAACAAATTGAGGAGGCATACCAGAAATATAGTGACCAGTTCCGTCAGGAGAGTTTCGTCCAACTGCGCACATTGATGATCCCAAAAGTCTCAGAGGATACAACCGTCACCAAGGAACAGCAACTCAATCATATAAAGGAAATTCGCAAACAGATCGTTAAGGGCGAAACCTTTGAGCAAATGGCCAAGACATATTCCAAGGACAGCGTAGCTGACAAAGGAGGAGATCGCGGAACCATTGGTGAAGACAGCATCGAGTTGCGGCGCGATCTTAAGACGGCCGCATTTCAGCTTGAGAGCGGACAATTAAGTGATGTCATCGAGGGCCCCTTTGCCTTTTACCTATTGAAAGTGGACTCCAAAAAAATTGGTAAGAAAAAGCCCCTTGCTAATAAGGAAGTACGGGCCACGTGCGAAAAACTGGCCCTTCTTGATCTTCGCAAAGAGGTTCATGACCGCTGGATATCACGTCTCAAGAAAAATGCATCTATCCGACGTTTTGACAACCAGGGGCGCCTTATAACCGCCACCCCACCGGCAGAGCCCACCACTGAACCTATCAGCGCTCCCGCTCTCCCTTATCAACAACCCATTGCCAGTGGGCAGAAGCCATTACCTGTTGCTTCTGTGACTCTTCAGCAAGAGAAAAGGAAAATTTTTCCACGAATCCTTCGTCGCACCCAGAATTTACTGAAGAGAAATTAACCAATAAATGCCCCCCTTTTGCCTTTTGATCAGGCAAGGATTTGGATTCCCGCTGGGAATTGCAGTAAATACAGCCTAACATCAAGTCCAAGTGACTGATCAGGATATTTTTGACCGCTGGAAAGGAGAGGATGCCCCTCTGCTGCCGATACTTCAGGCTTTTCATGATCGCGATGATCATATTTCCGAAGATGCTATCAGATCCATATCCACCAGTCTCAAAATCCCTGTTGCCGAATTATTCGCCACCGTCACCTTTTACCACCATTTTTCACGTGAGCTTCCCGGCAAAAGTGCCCCTCGCGTCTGCACGGGAAACGTGTGCTCAATGAATGGCGGTAAAGAACTTCTGGACTCACTTAAGCAGGAAGGTGCAACTGCCATGCCTTGCGCCGGCCGATGTGACGACATGATACCGGTTATCCGTGGAGATCAGGTTTATGTAGGCAAGACTGCTGCTCAGCTAATTAACCGCACATCTCCATTACCGGCTCCCAATCCCGGAAAAGCTGAAGAATGTGTTTTCCGACACATCCGCGAAGAAGGTCGGGCAACGATTGATGGCTACCGTAAATCAGGTGGATATGAGGCACTGGAAAATACCATCAAATCATCAAGCGATGAACTGATTAATACCATTACCGATTCCAAGCTTGCGGGGAGAGGGGGAGCCGGATTCCCAACAGGATTAAAATGGAAAGCAGTCCGTGATGCGCCAGGTTTTCCTAAATCCATCGTCTGTAATGCCGATGAAGGTGAACCCGGTTGTTTCAAGGATAGAGCAATCATGGATCACGATCCTTATGCCCTTATTGAAGGCATGATCCTAGCAGCATACGCAACAGGTGCTTCACGCGGATTCATTTATCTGCGCTACGAATATCCAGAAACGGAAGCAATTCTGCAAAAGGCGATTGATGAATCACGGGACGCAGGATTACTTGGCAAAAAAATTCTCGGCCTAGAAGATTTTAACTTTAACCTGCAAATTCGCCGTGGTGCAGGCGCCTACATATGCGGAGAAGAAGGATCCCTACTAAACAGCCTTGAAGGCAAGCACCCTTTCCCGCGCAACAAACCCCCTTTCCCTGTCACTCATGGTTTTGAAAACCTACCAACGGTAGTCAACAACGTTGAAACACTGGCTTCCGTTGCAAACATTGTCCGTAAGGGAAGTGCCTGGTACCGCTCTCTAGGCATCAATGAGCATGCGGGCACAAAGGTAATATCTTTATCTGGAGACATTAGGCACCCAGGAAACTATGAAGTTCCATTCGGCTTTCCCCTGCAGGAGCTGCTGCATGAATGGGGAGGCGGTGCCAACAACGGACGCAACATACAGGCTGTAACCATGGCAGGCTTAAGTGGAGGATTCCTAGCGGGTAATGACCTAGACGTCACGCTGGATGAAGCCTGTATCCGCAGCAAAGGTTCATTCCTCGGCGCGGGTGGCATTATCGTGTTTGATGATAGCCGCGATATGGTGTCAGTGGCTCACGAAGCTATGCAATTTTTTGCCCACGAGTCATGCGGCAAATGTTTCCCTTGTCGCATTGGCACGCAAAGGCTCTCTGAACGCTTAAATGGTAACAATGGGCAACTCAGCCTTGAAAACTGGCAAGAAGAAATAGATGATATCGCAGCTGTGATGAAAGCCACCAGTGCCTGTGGACTGGGCATGGCCGCACCTCACATCACCGACAGCTTACAGCGTTATTTCCCTGAAAAAATTGAGGCGCATCTCAACCGTTCCCTTTAAATTGCAATCACCTCCTACATCCACCTCATCAAAATGATAAATCGAAAATTTCCGGCAATCGCACTTGTACTTATCGCCCTTCAAGTCGCAGTATCCGGACAAAGCGCCTCTGAACTTATTGAAACTCACACAAGGAAAGCCGCGGAGGCGATCGAGGCCTACCTCGAGAAAAATCCGGAGGCAAAGGACTCTACAGAAGCAATTGATTTTTTGATTGAGTCCTATTCTCGACTTGGAATGGGTGAACGAAAAGCTCAACTTCTGGAACGCAAGTATCAGGGGCTAACGAAAGGCACTAAGCTGGACCCGCCTGAATTCTTTGCCGTGTTTCAGGAACTATTTGCTCTGCACATGGAAAATGGAGCAAAGACAAAAGCAAAGGAAACTCTGGAGAAGGCACGTAGCGATATTCAGGGACACCCACAGGCGGATCGCTTTGCCAAGTTTTTGGACAGCCTTGGAAGTGAATTCAATAAACCCGGAATAGGTGATACAATGACTCTGAATTTCACCAGCCTACAGGGAGAAAAATTTGAACTTAGCAAGCTCAAAGGGAAGGTAGTTCTAGTTGATTTCTGGGCAACCTGGTGCGGCCCATGTATTGCAGAACTGCCCAACATACAGAAAACATATGCCGCCTACCATGACAAAGGCTTTGAAGTTGTAGGAATCTCTCTGGATCGAGCCGCGGATAAAGAAAAACTGGAGAGCTTCATTAAGGAAAAAAACATGCCATGGCCACAGGCTTATGATGGTGAGGGATGGGGCAATGCCATCGCAAAACAATATGGCATAACGTCTATTCCTGCCACTTTCCTTATTGGTAAGGACGGAAATATTGTTGAGACTAGCCTTCGCGGCAACGACCTAGAAAAAGCAGTTGTAAAGCACCTTGGCCTCTAGGCATAGGCTAGTATACTTGACCTACTTCAAGCACAATGATCGCCCTTAAGGACAAATCCTCTGGCACTATTCTCGGAAGTGTCACCATTGACGATCAACTAGTGGAATTCCATGAAGGGGAAACCATCTACCAGATTGCCGAGCGCTCCCGCCGTAACATACCCACCCTCTGCTATGATGACCGGCTGGAGGCCTTCGGAGCTTGTCGCGTATGTGTTGTTGAAGTCGAAGGAATTCGCAACCCGGTAGCCTCATGCACCACTCTAGCCAGTGATGGCATGGTCATAAGGACTAAAACCGATACGATTGAAAAATACCGAAAAACCCTCCTCGAGATGGTGGCCAGCGAGAACAGAGATCTCGACATCAATGAACTTGCCGGTTATGCCAGCCAGGAACTAGGGACACTTCTTGATCTTTACCAAGCTAGAAATGGACGCTTTAAGGGAAAACAAAGCGGACATTCCAATCAAGATGATAAAAATCCCTTCATCCTCAGGGATTATGACAACTGCATTTCTTGCTATCGGTGCGTGCGTGTATGCGCAGAGCAGGAGGGCGATCATGCCATCAATGTGATGAACCGCGGCTTTGAGACACAGATCACCACTGAATTTGGCAATGATCTGCGGGATTCTCAGTGCACCTTCTGTGGCCAATGTGTGCAAACCTGCCCTACTGGAGCCCTCACTGACAAAAAAGCCATTCGCGCAAAAGATCTTGACGGTGAAGTTCACAAGACACGTTCCGTCTGCCCATACTGCGGAGTCGGATGCGCCGTAGATATTCTTACCAAGGGCGAACGCGTTGTGGGCATTCAACCTGCAATGGATGGACCGGCAAATGAAGGCGCTCTTTGTATTAAGGGGCAATACGCCTTCGATTTTGTGCATCATCCCGATCGGCTCACTAAACCCCTAATCAGGCAACCTGACGGAAGTTTCAGGGAAGCCGAATGGGAAGAGGCGCTTCAGGCCGCTGCCGATGGCTTTAAGAAAGTCCGACAGAAACATGGCCGACACTCAGTCTACGGCATTGCCTCAGGCCGAGCTCCCCATGAAGCCGCCTACACCATGCAAAAATTTATGCGTGCCGGCTTTGGAACTAATTACATCGACAACTGCAGTCGAAGTTGACACGCACCCACCGTCGCCGGTCTGGCGGCCACCATCGGAAGAGGAGCCATGAGCAACCCGCTCAGTGACATGGAACACCCAAATGTCATCTTTGCCATAGGCACTAACATGACCGAGTGCCATCCTGTCGCTGCCACACGCCTGAAAAAAGCCATTGCACGAGGGGCCAAGATGATAGTGGCTGACCCACGAACAACGAGAATGGCAAAGATTGCCGACCTACACCTGCCAATCCGAGTGGGCTCCGACGTCGCCTTGCTTTTGGCTATGGCCCACGTCATAGCACGGGATGACCTTATAGACCCTGATTTTATCAATGCCAGAACCGCGGGAGGTGAGGAGTTTCTAAAGCATGTCCAACAGTTCCCCCCCGAGTGGGCAGCACCAATATGTGAAGTAGATGCAAGCCTGATTGAAAAGGCCGCGCGTTGGTATGGCGAAGGGAGCCCGGCCGCAATTTTTTATACCCTAGGCATTACCGAGCATATCTGCGGCGTCGACAACGTGCAATCGCTCTGCAATCTCGCACTGATGACAGGCAATCTCGGTAATATAGGCGGAGGCATTAACCCAATGCGCGGGCAGAACAATATCCAAGGTGCGGGAGACTGTGGGGCCGTGCCGTCAAATTTCCCCGGGTTTCAGGCATGCGCCGATCCTGAAAATGCGAAAAAATTCTCGGACGCTTACGGGATAGCGATTGATAGCGAAAAAGGCATAACCAAAGTCACGGCGCTAAATAATGCGGGTAAAGACGGCCCTGATGGAATCCACGCCATGCTCATCGATGGAGAGAACACTGTGGTGTCCGATCCTGACAAAAAACACTGTGAACAGGCTCTTAGGAGCCTTGATCACCTTGTGGTCATCGATATTTTCATGACCGAAACAGCTCAAATGGCAGATATTGTTTTACCTGCCACGGCCTTTGCTGAAACGGACGGGGTTCAAACCAATACCGAGCGCAGGGTGCAACGTCTTCGCGCTGCGGTAAAGCCTCCCGGTGAAGCTAAACCAGATTGGTGGATCATCTCCGGTATCGCTAAGCACATGGAAACGCCAGGCTTCGAATTCCAGAGTGCTAGAGATGTTTTTAATGAGCTTTGCTCACTGAGTCCAATTTACAATGGACTAAACTGGGATCGCATTGAAAACGGTGAATACCAGTGGCCCGTGCCCACGAGCGAACACCCCGGCACCCCCCGCTTGCACGAAGAAGAATTCAAAAACGGACGCGGTCTCTTTAAGGTGATTGGATACCGTGATCCGGCAGAAGTCATCGATTCCGATTTCCCCGTTTGGCTGACAACAGGAAGGCGTCTTCAGGCATACCATACTCGGACACAAACTGGTCGTAGCAGTGGAATTGATTATCTCCTAGATGAGGAAAGCCTGGAAATCCATCCGGATGA
The DNA here is from genome assembly GCA_937893785.1 of uncultured Verrucomicrobiales bacterium. Taxonomy (GTDB): domain Bacteria; phylum Verrucomicrobiota; class Verrucomicrobiia; order Verrucomicrobiales; family DEV007; genus CACIUL01. The sequence goes on along the minus strand of CALCSP010000115.1, from coordinate 508 downwards.
TGCCAACGCATGGGGAATTGATGATGGTGATTTTGTAAGAATGAGCAGCCGACGAGGAACCATCGAGATCAAAGCGAGGTTAACAGACCGCTCACCGAGAGGAACTGTCTTCACCAGCTTTAGCTTTGCTAGTGTACCGGTGAACATCCTTACCGGAAGCGGATATGATCCAGTAACTGATACAGCGGAACTTAAGGTTTGTCCGGTCGCCATCGAACCTATCAGTAACACATAAGCTCGTTCAATCAGAAGCAGGGATTATCTATTCAAAACCCTCTGCGACTTATTTTTTTTTGCCTCTATTTTGGGCAAAAAGCCACTCAAACACATCCGGATTACTGTAGCAAGGAGTCCATGCATTGTGCTTGATTCCTGACGCCTTATCATACTCGGTATAACGAATCCTGCCTTTCTCTTTCTCCAGCGCAGCAACCATTATTTGACTAGCCGCAACGGGCACCACCTCATCCGCCACACCATGATGCGCCCAAATGGGAATATCTTTTAT
>CALCSP010000114.1 GCA_937893785.1 uncultured Verrucomicrobiales bacterium | reverse complement strand
TGCAGCCGTGATACTGGGATTGCCTGTCGCCATGGCCGTTGGTTTGCCAATGCAGGTTAACTTTCCAGTGAGTATTCGCCTGTTGTCTGCGTTACAGGACATCCAAGAAATGCTTTCAGCCTGGAATGAAGAACTTTCTGTCATTGAGGTGAAGGCGGATCCAATGACTATTCCAGCAGACAAAAGTAGAGAGGGGCAAACAGCAACTTTTTTTTCCGGAGGCGTAGATTCCTTTCATACTCTGCATAGGCATCTTGGTCATATAGAGTATGCCGTGTTTGTGCATGGATTTGATATTCCATTAAGTAAAGTGGAGCTGCGAAGTGAAGTTTCTGCTCATTTACGAAAAGCTACTGAAGCCATGGGTGTTAACCTGATCGAGGTGGAGACAAACGTTCGTGATTTATCGGACCGTTTTTGTCATTGGGGAAGTCATTACTGTGGCGCAGCTATGGCAGCTGTGGCTTATGTTTTTGGAGGGGATTTGAGCCGTGTTTTCATTCCAGCAACCATGACCCTTACGCATATGGGTGGATTTGGAACTCACCCTATGCTGGATCCGAAATGGAGCAGTGAGGCTTTAGAGATTGTTCATGAAGGTTTAGACACACGTCGTATAGATAAGATTAGGCAATTGCCTGATGTCGCACTAAAACACTTGCGAGTTTGCTGGGAGAATCTTAATGGGAAATACAATTGTGGTCGCTGTGAGAAGTGTATTAGAACGCTTGCCAACTTACGCGTATTGGCAATTACTGAGAAATGTCCCACGTTTGACAGGCAGCTTGATCTTCGAACATTGGAAGCCCTTGAGCTTGATCATCCCCTAGTTGAGGCATTTTTGATTGAAACCCGAGAAGAGGCAGAGATACAGAAAGATCATGAGTTGGCTGCCGCTGTTTCAAAGTGTTTGGCTGAGTATCACGGTAAACGTCTTCTTCAGGATGTGCGAAAATGGAAGGGGGGATTATTCAAGGACAGCCGATCTGACAAGGTAGTGCGACGCATCCGTGACCAAGTATTTGATGATGCGGTAAAGGATAATCCTGAATGGGTAATGAAGGAATATGGAAAGATGTTTCCTGATCACAGGAGTGCTCTGTTTGACATTTTCTGGAAAAGGGAACGGAAATGGCTGCTTGGCAGGGTATTAAGGGAGCGTTTGATGCGCAGTTTTAGGCATGTGATACCTGGTTTAGGAAGGCAACGAGAGCAATGAAAGGGAAGTGGTCGATTTCTTCTGAGGGTGCGCGTCTGCAGGGTGCAGAACTTAGCTGTAAGGGGCGTCTACAGATGGATGGAATGTTCTTGACCGATGTTGCCTTTGTTGCCTCCGGCAAAAATCTGAGACCACCATTGTTCCCGGGAAATTGTCTTTTTTCTGGATTGCTGCTTCTCGCAATGAGC
>CALCSP010000113.1 GCA_937893785.1 uncultured Verrucomicrobiales bacterium | reverse complement strand
GTGGACCTGAAGTGGTTTGGTGATGATTTTTCGGGGGTGGTTACCCGTGTCGGCGATGGGGTTACTGATATCAAGGTAGGTGATGAAGTTGCGGGTATGGCACCATATTGTTTCCGCTCATACGTGACAGTCAACAGGCACATGGTTTTTAGAAAGCCCTCTCACCAGAGCTTTCAGGAAGCCGCGACATTGCCTACGGTGTTCCTAACCTCCCATTATGCGCTTAATGAACTTGCCGGGATGAGGAAAGGAGAGCGTGTGTTGATCCATGCTGGAACCGGTGGGGTTGGCATGGCGGCGATACAGATTGCCAGGAAACTCGGGTTGGAGATTTTTGCCACTGCCGGCACTCCCGAGAAACGCAAATTGCTGCTTGAGCTTGGCGCTCATCATGCGCTCAGTTCCCGGACACTCGCCTTTGCCGATCAAATTATGGATATCACCGGGGGTGAGGGGGTTGACTGCGTATTGAATTCTCTGGCGGGAGACTTTATTCCCAAGTCATTCTCAGTGTTGCGCAATTTTGGTCGTTTTGTGGAAATCGGCAAAATGGATATTTACAGCAATACCAAGCTTGGGCTTGAGCAATTGCGTAACAATATTTCCTACTTTGTAGTCGATCTTGCTCAGCACCTGCAGGAGAAACCTGAGTATGTAGCAGAGATGTTTGCCGAGTTGGCCGATAGCTTTGCCAAGCAGGAATATGAGCCCCTGCCCTATACAGATTTCCCTATCACTGATGTAGTGGAGGCCTTTCGTTACATGGCTCAAGGGAAGCATATTGGGAAGAATGTGCTGGATTTTGACTGTGACTCAATACCCGTTTCCCCGTGCACTGAAAAGGGACATCTATTCAGAAGCGATGCCAGTTACCTGATTACCGGTGGTATGAGTGGATTTGGTTTTGAACTTGCTCGGTGGATGTGCGAGAACGGAGCGCGCCACCTCGTCCTGGTTAGTCGAAGCGGTGCTCGTGATGAGTCGGTCGAGGCTGGGGTCAGGCAAATGAGTAATGAGGGAATTAACGTGGTAGATGCGCGTGGAGACGTCTCAAGCAAGGAGGACATAGAGCGCATTGTTGAGGAAGTTTCGGTAGGTATGCCACCGCTCAAAGGGGTAATTCACGGTGCCATGGTGCTGGACGATCAGTTCATGGTCGACATGGATGAAGAGTGCTTTCTCAAGGTATTGCGCCCTAAGATGCTTGGTGCTTGGAACCTGCATCTTGCAACGCGTGACTTGCCGCTGGAGCACTTTATTTGTTTTTCATCCTTTTCAGCTGTTATCGGAGCAGTCAAGCAGGCTAACTATAACGCAGGGAACTATTTCCTGGATTCTCTTGCAAGTTATAGGCAGGCCAGAGGATTGCCGGCCCTGACGATCAATTGGGGGGCGCTAGTGGGTGCCGGTTTTGTCGAGCGTAACCAGAAAACAGCTGCATACCTCGATAAACTCGGAATGAAGCCCTACACAATGGCTGATACGCAGGATGTGTTGGCTCGCCTTCTTCCCAAGTCTACAACGCGCATGGCGGCATCCATTGTTGACTGGCAGCAATTGGTTAAGCTTAGTCCTGCTCTTGCTACCTCACCTCTTTACCGGAATGTCGCGCGGCGTAAGGGGGAAGGAGAATCCGGAGGATCTATCCGCCCTCAGATTGTCGCTGCAGCTCCTGAAGAGCGGATTGGTCTTCTGGAGGACTTTATTACCGAGCAGGTTGCCGGGGTTTTTGGAACCGATGTGGCCAAGATTGATCGTGATACACCTTTGACCAGCATTGGCTTGGATTCGCTCATGGCAATTGAGTTGATGAATCGGATGGAATCCTCCCTTGGTATCAACTTGCCAATGGGTGCTGTCTTGAATGGGCCCAATATCAGGGAATTGGCTGCCAGTCTGCTTGATCAGGTTGTGGCAAACGATGATGGAGGTAATACGGATTCCGATTCCATGACTTTGGGTGCTGGTAATCTTGTCAAGATCGAGAAGTCGGGCGTAGACCGTGATGAGTTTCCGCTTTCAGAAGGCCAGAAGGCATTGTGGTTCCTTCACCAACTGGATCCTGAAAGTGCGGCCTATAATCTCGTCTTTAGTTCCAAGCTGACCCCGGCAGTAGACATTCAGTCAATGTCTGAGGCTTTTGCCATGCTATTTGAGCGTCATCCGATGCTTGATGCGACATTCCATATTGTGGACGGAGAACCTTTGCAGCGTCTGCAACGAGGACGTACCATTGATTGCCGCGAGCATGATGCAACGGCAATGAGCGAAGAGGAAATCAAGGGGCTCATTGTGAAGCATGCTGAGCGTCCTTTTGACCTTGAGAATGGACCGATGGTGAGGCTTGAACTTTTTCGCACTGATGAGGGGTCGCACCTTGTCCTCTTGAGCATGCACCATATTGTTGCCGATGCATGGTCTGTGTCCCTATTGATGAACGATCTCATCGAGGGGTATTTTTCAATCAAGGCAGGAGGAAAGCCTGAGTATAAGCCTCTTGAATACCGTTATCACGACTACGTTGACTGGCAGAGAGACAACCTTGCCGGCGCATTTGGTGAACAGGCCTCCGAATACTGGCGGGAACAACTTGATGATGCTCCCCAGTTACTGGACTTGCCGACAGACAAGCCCCGTCCTCCCGTTCAAACCTTTAATGGCGGAAGGTTGGCTTTCGAGCTTGATCAAGACCTTGCTGCGAGGGTTCTGGATATCTCCAGTAAAAGCGGGGCTACGCTCTATTCGACGATGCTCTCTGCATACAATGTGCTTTTTCACCTGTACTGTGGACAGGACGACATCGTTGTCGGCAGCCCCATGGCAGGTCGTAATCAGGCAGAGCTTGGTGAATTGATCGGCTATTTTATCAATCCGGTTCCGTTGCGAAGCCGCATTGACGATGATCCAAGATTTTCTGAACTCATCGAACGTACGGGAGCCGGAGTTAATTCGGCCATTGAATACCAGGATTATCCACTAGTAAGAATTGTTGATGATCTGAACGTTTCTAGAGACCCGGGGCGTTCCCCTCTCTTCCAGATATCTTTTGCTATGGAACGGGTTCCCGGCGTTGATGAACAGGGTATTGCAGTTTTTCTTATCGGGAAAGGTGGGCATCAGTTTGCCGTTGGTGATATGGTTGTTGAGACAATCGACCTTAATATGCGGCAGGCTCAGTTTGAGATTACCTTGGTCGTAGAGGAAAGTGGCGGGAAGATTTTCGGTTGCTGGCAATATAACAGGGACCTTTTTGATGAGGCGACAATTGGTCGGCTTAATACACTCTGGGCTAGGGTACTTGAGGAAGTGAGCGTCAATCCGGATATGAGGATTTCAGAGATTAACCTGCTCTCCGATGATGAATTGCAACATGTGGTTCATGGGTGGAATGACACCGGTATGGAGTTTCCGAATGACAGGGGCATCCATACACTTGTCTCTGAGCAGGCAATGAAAACGCCTGACGCAACGGCTGTTGTTGCCGGGGCGCAATCACTGAACTATGCCCAATTGGAAAGGGATTCCAATGCCATTGCCGCGGAGTTGATTAGGCATGGGGTGCGGCCAGGCACTGCGATCGGGTTCCTCGCACAGCGAGGCGTTGAAATGATTTCCGCGATGCTTGGGATACTGAAGGCTGGGGCACATTACATTCCTCTTGATCCTGATTATCCGGATTACCGTCTCAAGCAAATGCTAGATGATGCTGCACCGCCAATAATTTTAACCAGTGGCAAACCTGCTGGAATTCTCCCTGAGGGTGCGTGGTCAGTTCTTGATGTGGGTGATTTCCCGGATCCTGCTGGAGAGGTTAAGTTCCCGGAATTTGATAGCGATCGCCTTGCTTATGTGATTTACACGTCGGGCTCCACAGGGCAACCCAAGGGTGTTGAAATTACGCATGGATCGGCGGTTAATTTTCTGACATCTATGCGCAGGAAGCCGGGTATGACAAGGGTGGACAGACTACTTGCTGTGACAACCTTGTCTTTTGATATTTCGCTATTGGAGGTTTTTCTACCGTTGATTGCCGGGGCTCAGGTAGTAGTAGCCTCAAGAGAGGATGCTCGTGATGGTCGTCTGCTTGCACGCTTGCTTGATGAACATGCAATTTCGGTGATGCAGGCCACACCAGCAACTTGGCGCATGCTTTTTGACAGTGGATGGGAAGGGCGTAACGGATTCAGGATTTTCTGTGGAGGTGAGGCGATGCCCAGAGAGCTTGCCAACCTCATGGTTAACAGTGCGGATGAGGTTTGGAACCTTTACGGACCTACTGAGACTACAGTATGGTCAACTTGTAGCAGGGTTTCGGAGGGGAATGAGCCGGTTAGCATCGGTGAACCAATTGCAAATACGCAGGTTTATATAGTAGGTCGCAATGGAGTGATTCAACCTCCTGGATTCGTTGGAGAACTCTGTATCGGAGGAGCAGGATTGGCACGTGGTTATCATGGAAGAGAAGACCTTAATCAGCAAAATTTTATTACTCTAGATATACCAGAGATTGGTTCATGTAAGGTATACCGAACCGGCGACCTCGGCCGTTGGTCAATGGACGGCAAACTTGAATGCCTAGGGCGTATTGATTCACAGATTAAGTTACGGGGAGTAAGGATGGAACTCGGGGAGATTGAGTCTGCCTTGATGTCACATGTCGCCGTTAGCGGAGCTGTCGTAACAAAGCGCAGTGATCTCCCTGGAGGTGAGACTTTAGTTGCCTATCTGACATGCCACGAGAATACAGATGATGAGCTTGTAAATGAATTGAAGTCATCACTAGCGGAGCGCCTCCCAGAAGTGATGTGCCCTGGATATTTCCAAGTGCTAGATGCTTTTCCTTTAACACCCAATCGCAAGGTTGATCGGCGGCGTCTGCCTGCCCCAGTGGTGGATCGTTCTCTTTTGAGTCATGAATTTGCCGCACCTGAAACAGCGATTGAGAAGAGCTTAAGTGATATTTTCAATGCGGTGTTTTCCCCTAGGGAAGTGGGTATACGGGATAATTTCTTTGAATTGGGAGGTGATTCACTGATGGCGGTGCAGGTGGTAACCAGGATTTCTTCGGCAATGAACCGGGAGATCTCCCTTCAGAGTTTCCTAAAGCATCCCACTATTGAACGTCTTGCGCGTCATCTTGACACCTCCATTGTTGAAACCGGTGAGAGTAATGCAGTAATACCCGCGGGTACAAATACGCCCAGCGATTATCTTTCCTTTCAGTTCATTGATGAGGACGATAGTGATGCGCTACCGAGGGTGAATGCTGTGGCACTCGCCTACATTCCAGATGCCTTTGCGACAGCCACCGGATTGAGTAGGGAGGAGTTGGTGGATCAATGGTTTGATGGGCGTCCGAGGCTGACTAATTCATATGACACGCCATGGGGACAATTAGGCGTGGTCATGTTGCCATGTTTTGAAGCTGACCTTTACCGGGAGGGTGATCACATCAAGTCAATGGTGCTTGATGCATTACGCCTTGCCGGAAGCTTGGGTGCCAAGACGGTTTCGCTGACCGGGGTCATCCCGATGGTCACCGGTGACGGACGTGATATTATTACCTGGATGAATGGTGAGGAAGTGGATCTTCCTATCATTACAACAGGTGATGCAACGCGGGCGGCAACAGTAGTGAAATCAATTGAGGGTATCCTAGGACAATCCGGGCGTAGCTTGGAAGGTGAAAGGGTGACGTTCATTGGACTGGGATCAATCGGCAAGGGGACACTGGATCTTATGCTCAGTGTCTTGCCGCATCCAAAGGCGATTACGCTTTGTGATTTTTACCGAACCGAGGAAAGGTTGGATACTATCCAGGATCAGTTGCTGGCCAGCGGTTACAGTGGGGAAATCACGATTGCTGCCGCTAATGAGCAGTTGCCGGATGAGGCATATGAAGCCAGCCTAATTATAGCAGCAACCAGTGTCCCGGAGATTATTGACGTCGACAGGGTGAAACAAGGAAGTCTCCTCGTGGATTATTCGTTTCCACCCTCCTTCAGTGTTGCTGAAGCTGCCCGACGTGCCACTGAGCATGGTGATATCCTATTCACTACGGGTGGTCAATTGCGTCTTGATGTTGAAGTCGAGGAAATGGTGTACCTGCCAGCTACCTCCGCTGATCTCATTGATGATCTGGGCAGTGAGGGTTTAAAGTTGATTGCCGGCAGGGACGGTAGGGAGATGACCGGTTGCGTGCTGGCAGCTATATTCACGGGTATAGACGCGCATGTGAAGGTAACCCTAGGTGCATTAAGTGGCGAGGATGCGTTGGCACATTATCGCTTTATAGAGGGTCTAGGCCTTGGTTCAGCCCATCTTCAAATGGCTGGGTATTTCCTGCCCGCAGAGGTGATCCGGCGTTTCCGCGAGCGTCCGTCATCAGAGCACTCGAGGATTACCGATCAAGGGTGATGGCCAAAAGGGGAATCGCGCCTTTTCTCCACCCCCTAGGGGGTTGCGGTTACATGCGTTTCTGGAAGCATTACTTTCAGAATTGGCCCTATGATATTCGTTCTCTGCACACAAGGCTATGCGCGGCATTGGGTGTGACCGTCAGGATTCCTAGCGTGTTTCTCGAAGGGCGATACAGACGTTCTGATCTCGGGCCCTTGGGTTAGTTGTTTCCCTCAACATTATGTTAAGGGTCCTCTCAACT
>CALCSP010000112.1 GCA_937893785.1 uncultured Verrucomicrobiales bacterium | reverse complement strand
TACGCGATTCGGAGGATTGTTGATACAGGCGGTGGGACTGCAGCGGCATCGAGACTTGTTTCACTTGCTCGGACCGTAGATTCTGCTGAGGAGCTAAGCTGTTTGGCTGTCGTAGCGCGACGCATTGACAAAGAAGCGGGTCTCATGATAGCTGGAGAAATATCAAGGCGTAATCAATTCAAGGATGATCCTCATCTGCCCTTATTGGTTTGGTGGATTATTGAGCAACATGCAATGTCTTCGCCTGAGAGGGTCTTGCAATTGTTTGCTGATCCTGTTTTCTGGCATCACGCTATTGTTGATGGTTTTTTGGTGGAGCGCCTTATGCGACGTTTTGCTGCGGAGGGCACCCAACAGGGTTTTTTATATTGTGCGCGTCTTTTGCAAATGGCTCCTGGGCTTAAAGCAAAGCAAGCCTTGATGAAGGGGTTTTCATCTGCGGTACAGGGACTTCAGTTAGGAGTTTTTCCTGAGCCTTTGGAGGTAGAGATGAAAAAGAACCCCGAATTGCTTTCGATTGCATTGATGGTAAGAATGCGAATTCAGGGAGCGGTTGAATCCGCTTTGAGGCAATTGGAAAATTCCAAGTTAAAGGAACCTGAACGGATTGAATTAATCTCTACACTAGGAGAGGTGCTGCCACCTCAAGCAAAGATTATACTCGTTAATCTTATTAAGGCTGAGTCTTCAACTGATCAGGTAAAGGCTGCGGCGATTGGTGCGCTGCGCGGTTATCCAGAAGATGAGAGCATTGTTGGAACGTTAATGCAAAGTATCAAGAGCGGGTCAACTGCTTTGCGTGAGGCTGCGACCGATTATTTGTCCGGCAACAAGTATTCAGCCCGGGAATTTCTTGCTGTTGTTTTGGCGGGGGATATTCCCAAGAGTGTGGTCACTCCTGTCATGGTTGAAAAAATGAAGTTGTATGGGGATAAGGAAATTAACCGCCTTATTCATGCTCTTTCGATGAGGGGTGGTAGAGACATTGATGCTGATAAAATAAACCAATTGCAGAAATTGATAACAGAAAGCCCTGGTAACCCTAAGAGCGGGGAGAAGGTTTTTGCTCAGCGTTGTGGCTCATGTCATTTGATGTTTGGCAAAGGGGGCGTAATTGGGCCAGATCTCACAAGTTATCAGAGAGGGGATGAACACTCTCTTTTGTTGAGTATTGTTGCTCCGAGCGCGGAGATTCGTGAAGGATTTGAGCATCTAGTGATAATGACCTTCAAAGGGGATGTTCATTCAGGTTTTCGGACAGAGGAGAACGAGCATGCCGTGTTTCTAAGGGAGTTGTCTGGAGCTGCACGCTCTATTCCAAAGAGTGAGATTAAGACTAAGAATTACTCGACAGTATCACTGATGCCTGAGGGGCTTCTTGATGACTTGAAGGAACGCGAGCTTCAGGATCTTTTTGCCTACTTAAGAAGCACGACTCCTCCATTTTAGAGCAGTTGGCATTACATTCGGCTCACGGCTTCTTGCATGAGAGGTAGTTCATCCTGCCTGATTGTCCGCTCACCTGATTCGACATCTTTGTGATGGCGGTGAACCCAGACGCTTTGGCACATACCCATCATGAAAAGCATCATGATAATGAACGTTCCTCCATAACTAATAAATGGCAATGGGAGTCCGGTAATGGGAACCAGCAATACACACATGCCAATATTCATGAATACATGGAAGAAAAGTTGTGCAACACAACCGGCAACAATGAGCTTTCCAAGTGAGTCGCGCGCACGATACCCCATAAAAAGTAGCAAGAGTAAGGTTGTTGCAAAAAGACCAATTAATAATGTGGCTCCACGAAAACCGTATCGTTCAGCAATGGTGACGAAGATGAAGTCATTAATTGCTACGTTTTTAGGAATAAATCCCATCTGAGTAACAAGCTTAGTGCTGGAGTTCGCCGGAGAAGCTAGTGAATCATTTTCCATGGCATTAATGACTTTACCACTGTAACCCGCTGAGCCGATGGCAATCATGTTGTGCTTGGGTACCCATGCCGCTCCAAGTTCATCAACGGGGCGCTCATTGAGCATGTTGAGCCACGTTTCTATGCGTTCCTTTTGGTAATCCTTAAGGCCAAAAAAATAAAGGATAGGGAGCGCGATCAGGCCGACTTCCACAATTACAATAATATATCGAAGAAGAATGCTGCCGATAAGCAGCATGAACATGAGAACGGCTAACCATACCATAGCTGACCCAAGGTCAGGTTCTGCAAGAATAATGAGGCAGGGTATACCGGCCGTGATTCCTGCGATAGACAGCCGAATGAATGAACTTTCAAAGATTTTATGCAATTTGGGTAACTCCGCCAAGATAACGGAAATAAGTAGAATTCCTGATACAAGGGCCAGCTGTGAAGGTTGAAATGACAGGGGACCGATGCGCAGCCAGCTCTCTGCACCGACTTTATCGCCACCATGATTGGTGGAAAGCAGTAGGATGATGGAGAGCAAATACATAGGAAGTGCGCCAAAGCAAATCCAGCGGTAATCAATAAGAGTGGCTGCAAAAAAGAGGACGAGTCCAAGGCCGATTGAAATAATTTGTTTGTTCCACTTATCAGCAAGGTTATCCCCGGCAAGGTGATCGGTTGCTGCGTAAATAGAATGGACGCCAAAAATCAAAAGCAATGCCAGTATTATTACTAACAACCAGTTGATGCTGAGCAATTTGCGGAAAAGCGGAGTCATTGAGGTTGAATCACGGCATGTATCAGAAGCTTAGATTGTCTCTTAACACTTAAATATTAAGCATTGTAGAGCAAGGCTGCAAGGGCTTCCCTCATGGGGTGTCCTGATAGAGGAAAGTGGTCAGGGGGCTGGTTGAGGAGGCTTTCTCCTGAACCGTTGCCAGTCCAGATAGCCTTGCTTCTCGTCCAGCTATGACCGATAGGCGGAAAGCGTTAGCCATTTCCTCAGGGCG
>CALCSP010000111.1 GCA_937893785.1 uncultured Verrucomicrobiales bacterium | reverse complement strand
TGTTGCTTCATCACCTTCTGCGTAGCCAAGCTCAGAGGGGCCTGACTGCCATGAAGAGTCATCAAATTCGGGTGATTGCCATGCGGTTCCCTGATCGGACCCGTCATCGAGATATTTCCAGACATAGCCTGTGGTGATGAAGTCTCTGGGCGTTGGTGCATTTCCGGCGAATTGAGCTACAATTGCGCTGGGATTTACCAAACCTCCGGAAAGCCTTGGGTCCGATCCGTCCATGGTGTAGTAAACAGTGCCGACGTTTGTGGCCATGGTGATACCTGCTCCAGGAGCAACCGAGCCTCCATGCTGGCTAAAAACTGGGGATATAATTTCTGGATACATACCGGCGGCCCTGAATCGAGAAATCATGGTCGAGGTAAGATTTGGCAATTGAGAGTTGAGAAGGTTGTTTTGGTAGGATTCCCAGGATGACGGGGAGTGGTTGTTCCTTCCCGGTCGTACCTGCGGCCATCTGGCAGCCTCGGAGATAAATGCCAATTTTACCTCGTCAACCCGGCGCCTGAGCCGCTGGGTGAGCCTATTAGGGGTCATGGCGCCATTATTGAAAAAATGTTTATGGATCCTGTCTGCAACCATTGTTGTATAGTCGGGGTTGGCGCTGGAGCGAAACCGCAGCATGGAATTTATTGGGCCGTTATGTATTACGGAACGACTTGATGAGCGCAGGAAGCCGTCAGCATCCTTCATGAAGAACTTAAAGGGAATGCCTAGGGGAACTGCGCCGACGCTGCGAAATTCAGACTCCGAGTTTCCTGATGTCCATAGCAGCATGAAGTCAATCATGTTTGCGATATCAAGGTGGTTCGCTGAATTGATAAATGGTGAAGGTCCGTTGACAAGATTTTGGGTTTCCGCCCAATACCTTCCGTTTCCGTCAAAGACTACCCCGGGTAGAAAATTGCTACCGGTATTATTGGCGTTGATTGCCTCGTAGTCTTCTTTCTTTCCACCAAGATATTCCGAAGCCATTGATGCATTCCACCGCTCTCGAAGGTGGTATTGCCCCCAGTAGCTGCCATTGAGGTAAAGGTGAACGAAGCGTCCGTGAGGGGCGATATGGCCCATCTCTAGCATGCTGTCATCAGTGAAGCGATTGGACATATAGGCTCCACGGTCAATCATGTCATGGGAGCCGCTTCGAAGGTTCAGGCTGTCAAATTCCTGAGCAGGAGGTATGTCATAGTCAAATCCCTCAAATACAGGATAGCGCAGTTTTTTCGCGCCATACTCGCCCCGGAAGTAAAGTCGGAAGCTTTTCTTAGAAAAATTGGTAAAGTATCCGCCATAGTGGGTGACACCCGCATCCTCTTGGAAGCCTGTCGTTCCATCAGGAAAAATCATTTCAACGGACAACTGTCTTTCTTGCGAAGTATTCAGGGTATTGGGGCTTTCTACTACCAGAGAGATTGAGGGGATGGATTTCAGTGAATCAATCATCTTGGGGCCATATGTGGCACTCTGTGTTATTGATGTGCTCATGTTGGGTTGCCTGACAACATCCTCAGCGAACACGTAAGTGTGGGTGTCGATGTTTGTAGAACGGAATCCGACTTGGTGGGCCATGGCCCTGACCACTGTGGTTCGATTGATTTCAATAGGGCCTGTGTAGACCGTTCCGGTTGTTTCGCTGGGGGGCGTGCCGTCTAGGGTATAGCGAATCTCGGCGAGTTCCGTGCTGGTGGTAATGGCAAGGGAGAATGGTTGCTCATGAAAGCCCCGATCAATGCTGAATTGTGTATCCCCAACGATTCCGTCTATGCGCGTCCCATTGGCACTGCCTGGTGTAGGTGAAAGAAAGAAGCCGTCAATTGCGACATCAAGGTCTCTCTGGTTTGCAGTAAGGGCAGGTGATATCAGCATGTCTGAACTGCCGGGGCTTGCGTTCATGCCATGAATTGCGAGAATATTTTTTCCTTTTTGCAACGTGCCCGAGACCGGGTAGTCAAAAAGTGTGATTGCGTTGTTTTCGTTTGAACGGTTGGATAGCGCCCGAGAATTCCACTGTGGCAGGGCAGGTGAATTTTCGCGATGAACTTCTTTGCCATTAAGGTAGGCCACAAAACCGTCTTCCCAGCGCATGCGTAATGTCAGTTCATTATATGTACTTGGATCATCAATATTAAACGGAATTCGGATATAGACGGAGGCATTTATACCTCGCATGGCTATATCGGTATTACCTCCCTCACCGATAAATGGTAGGTATTTCGGGTTGTTGTCGTATCCGATTCCAGTTACCCCAGAGTTCCATTGAGTGTCCTCAAATTGGTTTGCCGTCCAGTCTGGTATGGCTTCAGCCGGTACTGTCCATTTTGTCGCCACGCCTTCTTCAACAAGTGTCACTCGCTTTGGTTCGCCAAAACCTCTGCCGTAGCTAATATCTTCATATTGCTTGGGGTAACTGGAAAACTCATTGGCGATACTGGTACCGTCAGGCTTGACCAGCGCTAAATAGGACCCGGATGAGGAATCCAGTCTAAAGTTTGTATGTAGTTGAGAGATCGGATCTCGCTGGTCTTTACCTGAAGCAAAGACCACCATATACCCTTCGGTATTAAAATTTGCAGCTGGGAATTGCCACTTGGTGAGATTGGTTGGATCGTCAGTTAGGTAATATCCTTCCATGGTGCCGGTTTCACCGGAAACGTTCCATATTTCGATCCAGTCAGGGCTCTCTCCCTCAGCGTCGCGCAAGCTGTCCTTGTTGTTGGTAACAAACTCGGTAATCAGGGCATTGCTTACAGGATCGGCACGAAGTAGACCAATTAAGGGAGCAAAGGTGATCAACAACAGTAAAGCAAGGCGCAGTGAGTGTAGCGTCATGAAAGGTGGGGG